>JARHYV010000348.1 GCA_029258495.1 Faecousia sp.
GTGCTCTCGCAGAACAGCCCATATGGCTCGCCGTAGGCAAGATGCAGGCGATCCTGAATGTTGCGCACGCCGTAGCCACCGGCGGTTGCAGCGATCTCACCAGGAGGCGAAACAGAGAAATTGGCAAGCCGGGTGGCTTCGTCCATGCCGATGCCGTCATCGGCTACAGTGATGCGGATGCCGTCATCACAGCGCCGTGTGGTCACGGTCAGCTGACCGCATTTGGATGGTTTTTCGAAAATGCCGTGGATGATGGCATTTTCGATGAGAGGCTGCAAAATGATCTTGATGATCTGGCAATCATTGCAGAGCGGATCCAGATCCCAAGTGACGCGGATCCGGTCTTCAAAACGCATATTCTGGATATCCACATACAGCTTTGCGTGCTTGAGTTCGTCGGAAAGAGAGATGACCTCGCGGCCTTTGCTCAGAGAGAGCCGATAGAACCGTCCAAGTGCATTGACCATCCGGCTGATCTCCGGTACATTGCGATTGATGGCGGTGCAGTTGATCAGATCCAGTGAATTGTAAAGGAAATGGGGATTGATCTGAGCCTGAAGGGCCTTGAGCTCCAGATTTTTGATCTGGCGGCCGTATTCCACTTTTTCCTCCATCAGGGTGTCCAGACGGCCCATCATCTGGTTGAAACTGCCCATCAGCTGAGCGATCTCGTCATCGCCCACAGGGGTCAGACGAACGGCTACATCGCCATTTTCCACGGTTTTCATGGTTTCGGTCAGCTGGGACAGGCGTTTCAGCGTGGATTGACTGATGAGATATGCCAACAGATAGGCGACTGCGGCAACAGCCACGACGATGCTCAGCATCTCGACGCTGAGATCCCGACTGGGCTGAACGATATCCGCATGGGGCAGGATGCTTGCAATGGCCCAGTCGGAGGAACCAAGACTGCGGCACTGGGCATAATATCCGGAGCCGTCGACCTCGATGCGTGTCCAGACTTCGTCATTAGGCTCAGGCAGTGAGGAAACCAGAGTATCCAGAGGAGCATCAAAAACGGCGGAGTCGGATGCGTGCAGGATACGATCTCCGCGAAGGAGCAGCAGCATTCCATTTTCTGTGATCGATGTACTGTTCAGCAGATCATAGACCCGGGACGCATCCAGATCGGCACTGAGAATGGCAAGCGGTTCTTTTACACTGCTGGGGTTGAATATCGTTCGTATGGAGGAAAAACGCTGCTGTTGACTGATGGGTTCATCCTGATAATCGGCAGGAGCGCACCACAGACTGCCGTCGCTTTGCTGCGTGAGCTGATACCATCGGTGGTCTTCAATGTCGTGGATCTGGACAATGCTGCCCTGTGTATTGGAATAGGGATAGTCGTTGTTGACGAACAGGTGGATCCGATCCACTCCGGACAGGGTGCACAGCTGCTGAAAAGTATTTGACAGCTGGGCGGAGTCCTCAAGCCGGCGGATGTAGCTGTAATCACGGGGGTCGTTGGATGCCATGGTGTATACCAATGGCTCGGTCGATAAGATATCAACGACATCGTCAAGCTGTCGGAATACCCGTTGGATGGAAAGATGGGTGTCGTCAAAGGCATTCTGGGCAGCGGCAAGAGTTTGATTTCGGATCACATCCTGAACACGAAAGAAGGAATATAGGGAGAATAGTCCCAATGGGATCACGATCAGTAAAAAATAAATACACAGGAGCTTGCTGCGCAGCTTGCCGCTGGCAGAGCAGCGATGCAGCCAGCAAGAAAAATTATGTTTCATCAAGATGTTTCTCCCGATACTGTTTTGGTGTAATTCCGGTTTCCTTCGTAAAGAGCTTTGCGAAATATTTGCCGTCCGCATAGCCTACATTGTGGGCGACCTCATAAAGCTTTTGGGGAGTTTGCTCCAAAAGATCTTTGGCATGGTGGATCCGGATATCGGTCATGCGCTGATTGATGGTTCTGCCGCAGGATTTCTTGTATGCGGCACACAGATAGGTATTGGTGAACCCCAGATTATCAGCTATGGTCTGGACGGTGAGCGTGCAGTCGTGATAGTGCTGTTCCAGATAGCGGTCGACCCGGGAGGCAATATCAGGATCCGGGGTCTCCAGTGCAGAGAAGTACCGCTTTGCGGTTTCCTGCAGGATATGAAATAGTCCTGCAAGGGTCTCTTGCTTGGTGCCGGTGTACAGCAGAAAATCCGTCTTGTCGGTGATCTCTTGGATGTTGCGCGCCTGCGCGGCATTCAGAAACAGAAAAATGACCTGACAATACAAGTGCCGCAGATACTCCGGCGATGTCCCTTCACACTGAATGATCTGCTCATACATTTCCTGCAAGCCTGCCAGGGTTTCCCGTTGTTTATTGTGTTTGATGGCATCTTCCAGTTGTCTCAGGACATTTTTGCCGCAGGTAAAGACCCGGTCGTTCAGAGGACGCCCGTTGGCAGAGCTGCCGCGGAAGAACAGCTCGGCAGGATCCGGAGATGCCGAGTGCCTGCACTCCTGAATGACATCCCGAAGGATCTCGGTGATCTCATCCAGATCGATGGGCTTTTCCACATAGCTGGCAGCCTTGACCTTGATGGCACCCTTCAGGTATTCCTTGTCCGTGTATCCGCTGAGGAAAATAAACTGGCACTGGGGGAGAAACTCCCGAATGGCGGATGCCATTTCGATGCCGTTTTTACGGGGCATTTTGATGTCGCTTATAATGATATCGGGATGATGGATCTTTGCCATTTCAATGCCTTCTTCTCCGTCGGAGGCCTGTAAGATCCGGGTAACGGACAGCTCCTCCCAAGGCAGATGCTCCTGCAGGACGGTACGCGGCATGGTTTCGTCATCGACGATCAAGACAGTAAAACTCATTGACTCCACGCTCCAAGTTATTGGTGTATATAAATAATAGCTAAAAAAAGACAAAATTTCAACTGGCTTTAAGATAAAATAATGAAAATTTGAAAAACAGAATAATTTTACCCTCCTTTCAAAATTTCGTCCCGTTGTAATTGCCTGAGGACTTTGCTAGGATAAAAGCACAGCGTGACGCACAACAATTTGTGAAGGAGGAACGAGCGTGAAGAAAAAAGAACATACGCTTCTCCGAGATTTACGGGAAAACAGAGTAAAATGGCTCATGGTTTTGCCGGCTGCGATCGTAGTCATCCTGATGTGCTACATCCCGATGGGCGGTATCGTGCTGGCATTCAAGGAGTACAACTACCACGACGGTGTCTTCGGCAGTCCGTGGGTTTGGTTCAAAAATTTTGAGTATTTCTTCCAGTCCGGCAAGGCGTGGACGACAACACGAAATACAGTGCTGTATAACATTGCATTCCTGTGTACGAACACCATTCTCCAGATCACCTGTGCAATTCTGCTGAGTGAATTGGTGGGAAAGAAATTCAAGCGTGTTACACAGTCGGTGATGTTCCTGCCCTACTTCATTTCTTGGGTCGTGGTCGGTGCATTCATCTACAATCTGTTTAATTACGAATTCGGTGCCGTAAACAGCCTTCTGAAGAGCCTTGGCATGGAGCCCATCGATGTATACTCCAACAAGGGCGCCTGGCCGTTCATCCTGATCGCGGTCAGCGCATTCAAGAACATCGGCTATGGTACGGTGATGTATCTGGCGAGCATCGTCAATATCGATGCACAGCTGTACGAGGCTGCGGATCTGGATGGTGCCACCATGTGGCAGAAGATCTGGCACATCACCCTTCCCGGCATCCGGCCGACCATCGTGATCCTGTTCCTGATGGCTATCGGAACCATTATGAAGGGCGACTTCCAGATGTTCTGGCAGGTGACCGGCAACAATCCCATGGTTCTGGAGGCCACGGATGTTATCGATACCTATGTAACGCGTTCCCTGCTGACCTTGCAGGAGTTCGGCATGACAAGTGCCGCAGGTCTGTATCAGTCCGGTCTTTCCTTTGTACTGGTGCTGATCGCAAACCACATTGTGAAGAAGGTCGAGCCGGATTATGCACTGTTCTGATCCGACCGGCTGCGAAAGAGAGGAGAGCCCTCTATGGAGAAATTAAAACCACACAATAAAAAGCCCGTAGGACGCGACCGCGTGATCTTCAATATCCTGTCCTATGTCCTTTTGACCATACTGTCCGTCGTTTGCCTGCTGCCGTTCCTTCTGGTGCTCAGCGGATCCTTTTCCTCGCAGGAGGCCATCCGGCTGCATGGCTATCAGCTGATCCCAAGCAGCTTTTCTCTGGATGCATACAAGATGCTGTTCCGGATCCCTCAGGAGCTGCTCAGGGCATATGGTGTAACCATCACGGTTACAGCAACGGGTACCATTCTGGGACTGCTGCTGACCAGTATGGCAGCATATGTACTGGCAAGCAAGGAATTCCGCTACCGCTATCAGGTTTCCTTTTTCTTCTACTTTACCTCGATTTTTGGCGGCGGACTGGTTCCTTGGTATATCTTTAATACAAAGTATCTGCATTTCCACAATAGCATCATTGCCCTGATCCTGCCGATCCTGGTCAATGTGACCTATCTGCTGATCCTGAAGAGCTACATGATGAGCATTCCGGATGAGCTGTATCAGTCGGCAAAGCTGGACGGAGCCGGTGACTTTACCGTGTTCTGGCGGATCGCCATTCCCCTCAGCAAGGCAGGTCTTGCAACGGTGGGACTGTTCATCGCTCTGAATTACTGGAACGACTGGTACAACGCAATGCTGTTTTTGGACGAAGGTGCCAAGGATCTGTACCCCCTGCAATACTTCCTGAATAACATTCTCACCAAGGCTCAGGCTATGAATGCAGCCGCCGCACGAAGCGGCATCCCTGCAAGCGATGTGCCCAGTGAGCCCATCAAGCTGGCAATGACCGTGGTCGCCACAGGCCCAATCGTTCTGCTGTATCCGTTCCTGCAGAAGTATTTCGTCAAGGGCGTGACCATCGGTGCTGTAAAAGGTTGATAAAATTCGCAAGGATTTTAAATTAAAAGGAGGAAAATATCATGAGCAAATTCAAACGCGTTCTGGCAATCGCGCTGGCACTGACCCTGACGATCGGCATGCTGGCCGGCTGCGGAAGTACGGCTGACACAACGGAGTCGAAGCAGACCGCTGCTACCGACGCATCCGGCGCACCGGATACTTCCAAAGAAGTGACCCTGACCATGTACCTGATCGGTGACCGTCCTGTGGACAATGACGAGGTCTTTGCAAAGATCAACGAAAGACTGAAGGCTGAGATCAATGCAACCATCGATGTCAAATTCATGAGTTGGGGCGAATATGAGCAGAAGTATCCTCTGATCTTTGCATCCGGCGAGGATTGGGACATGATCTTCACTGCCGACTGGTGTTTCTACAATGCACAGGCGACCAAGCAGGGTTTCTGGGAGATCACAGAGGATGCCCTGAAGACCTATGCGCCTATGACTGCTGAAACCATGTACAAGGAAGCTTGGGAACAGGCAAAGGTGGACGGCAAGGTATACATGCTGCCCATGAATTACAAGGAAGTTACATCCAATGTTTACATCGTCCGTGGTGATCTGATGGATAAATACGGCATCAAGTCCGTTGCCTCTTTGGATGAGGTAGAGGTTTATCTGGATGCCATCGTAAAGAATGAGCCCACTCTGATCCCTGTGGATGTTGGCTCCGACTACGACAAGTTGTTTGTGTTTGACCGCATGTGGAACAAGGCAAACTGGGAGTCCGCGGAGAAGATCACCGGCATCGGCCCCTGGCAGTCCATGGCTTGTGTGGGCGAGAACGATGATAATGCAACCGTTATGAGCAATGTGGATCAGCCCGACTTTGCAAAGGTCGTTACCCGTCTGAAGGATTGGAAGGATCGTGGTTTCTGGAGCAAGAACGCTGTCGTTAACACCCAGAATAACACCGAGAGTTTCCAGGCCGGCAAATCCGCAATGGCAATGTGCAATGCCAATACCGCTAAGAGCCTCTACGCAAAGATCACTGAGGAGCATCCTGAATGGGATATCCGCGTGTTCGATGCTCAGGAGGGTGTACCTCCCGTGCTGAACTCCTATCTGGCAAACGGCATGAGCATCTTCTCTAAGTCCAAGAACCCTGAGCGTGCTCTGATGGCTCTGGACTACCTGCGCAACGATCCCGAGGTCAACAGCCTGTTCTGCTACGGCATCGAAGGCAAGCACTGGGAGGCATCCGGCGAGCATGGTCTGGTATCTCTGCCCGCAAGTGCAAACTATCCCTATGACGGCAACTGCAACTGGGGCGTCCGCAACGATGCCAACTGGCGCACCATCGAAGGCGGCATCCCCAATCTGGCAGAAATGAACGAGAACTGGCAGAAGACCGCACGCAGCGGCCGCTATCAGACCTTTGTGTTTGATGACAGCGCGGTTAAGAACGAGATCGCAGCTCTGGGCGAGATCCTGAACACCGATTACAAGCTGCTTGCTCTGGGCTTTACCGATGATGTAGAGGGTGATATCGCTAAGCTGTCCAGCAAGCTGAAGGCTGCCGGTTCGGAAAAGGTATATGCCGAGCTACAGAAACAGGCGCAGGCCTTCAATGCAGCACAGGCTGCAAACTAAAACCAACAAAGAAAGGCAATGCCATAAGCAGGCAGAGCTGATCGGAAATAGCAAAAAGCGGCACCGCTCCCGAAGGGGACGGTGCCGCTTTTATAGATACGGCTGTTTGGGATTTGCGGAAATTTTCTACGGGACCCGGGGAACCTTTAAGTGAGGATCCTTGAGATAAGTGGTTAAAAATTGTGACGGAAGAGGTTGTTTTTGTGACTCCTTATTTTCAGATTTCTTTGGTATAATGTCAAAAAAATAATTGTGTGACAGATGAGAGTTTGTTATATATGCATAGTAAATGTGATGAGCGTAGACAATCGAGAGAAGGAATGCAGGATGTCATACATAACGCAGAATGCGTAAAATAAATCTGAAAGGAAAATCACTATGAAAAAAAGCATCACGAAGAAATGCCTGTCTGCATTGCTTGCATCAGCCATGATGCTGGGGATGCTCACCCCGATCCCGGCACACGCTGAGCATGCCGACGCAGCGGAAGAAATGGTGGATGCCAACATTCTGGTCGGAAAGCTGCCCACCACAAACAGCACCACCCCCGTTGATGAAAACGATCCCTCTGTGTGGATCGAAAATGCGGCTTATGCCACCGACAATGAAATCGGAAATGCGGTTTCTGACCAAGCCGGCTACAACAACACGAAAATTGCATCCGGAAATTAGAATGCAGACCTGCCCGATAATGGCTGGGATCAATGGCAGGATGTTTATTTGCAGTATGATTTTGGGAAATTGCAGGATGTCAAGAAAGTCCTGCTGTACCGCAATACATATGATCACGCGGTTTCAACCTTTAAGAATGTGAAGGTTGAATTGTCTGAAACACCGGATTTTGCGGAGTCTGTCGTGATTTTCGGAGGTGAAACCGGACAGGATGTGGAGGAAACAGCCTCTGCCAAGGGCGCACCTCAGGTGATCGAACCGGAAAGCCCTGTTCGGGCGCAGTATATCCGCATCTGGCAGCGCGGACACTTTGTGACCAATGTACCCTTCGGTGAGTGGAAGGGCATGAGCCGGGGTGTCTTGTTCAACGAGATCCAGGTGATCGCACCGATGCCGAAATCAGAGGCTCCCACACCGCCTCAGGAGGTTGGCACAAAGAATATCGCACTGGAAAAGCTGCCGTATGTGCGCGGACTTGCGCCCACCAATATCGAGGCCATTACGGATGGAGCGGTGGATCAGAACTATGCTGTGCATAATAGTCTGGGAGAGCGTTGGCTCCAGTTTGAGTATAGAAATTCCTATCATATCAAAAAAATCAACTTCAAACTGGAAGAGGGGCAGTATAAATCCGTATCGGTATCTGTTTCCAACAAGCCCACCAGTGCAGGGACTGTGGTCTGGAGCGCACAGGACTGGACACAGGACGATCAGATGATGCGTATAGATCTGGGCAGCGGAAAGTCGGCACAGTATGTCCGCTTTACCGTGAACAAAGCGGATGATCAGCCCACAAAATACTCCGAGATCGAGATCTGGGCAGATGCGGACAATTTTGACGAAACCAAGCCGGAGTATACTGCGCCCGACTCAAAATACAACACACTGGTGTGGAGCGATGAGTTTGACGGCGACAGCTTGGATACCGGAAAGTGGCAGATCATCGAGGGCATGGCAAACCATGGAGCAATCTACAACAGTCAGGCAGTCAGCGTGGAAGATGGCTGTCTGGTTCTGAACAGCAAGAATTATGGAACCACCGAAGAGCTTATCAACGCAGTGGGGTGGGATCGGTATCAGCAGCAGGAGCTTGCTGAGCATGTCACATGGTCTTCCGGCCGCGTGGAGTCCAAAAACAAGTTCTCCTTCCAGTTCGGGCGGGTAGCAGTTCGTGCAAAGCCCAATGACTCTCAGGGGATCTGGCCTGCGATCTGGATGCTCTGTCAGGATGAAACAGGACACGACGAGATCGATATTCTGGAGTATCTGGGACAGGATGCATGGGATGCATGGACGACCAATCACTTTGGCATTCTGGGAAAGAACAAAATGTCCAGAAGTACTTCTACGAAAAACTATGAGGCATGGTGTCAGGATTTCCATGTGTTTGAAGTGGAGTGGGATCCTGAGTGCATCACCTATTTCATTGATGGAAATAAGGTATTTGATACCTCTTGGGGCAAGTGGGACAGAGATGCCATGCATACACGCCCCATGTTTATGATCCTTGAAACCCAGGTCGGCGATGGCTGGGTGGGGCCCGTGGATTATACCCGTCAGGAAACAAAACAGGACAGCGATTTTCTGGTGGACTGGGTTCGGGTATATCAGCAGGAGGAACAGCCCATTGCACGCTTTGATGATCTTTCGGATATCCGCAGCGGAGCGGTGGAGGATCCCTATCTGACAGCCCCGATCTTTGCCAGTGAAGGCTTGCAGGAGATCCACCACGCAGCAGGAGAGGATATCCCTGCATGGCAGGATAAGGATAATTTCTTCTATGGCGGTCAGCCCCGAGGGGAAACAGACCGTGTAGCAGCAGGGGAAAATGTCAAGGGAGAGCAGGCTCTGGTCTATCACATGCCTCAGGTGAAGGATGTCCATTTGACGACCTATTACCAGACGCTTTCCGACGGAAATTCGTGGAATATCGGCGGATGGTACGACGGCAGCAGTATTCGCGGTGCGCTGAAGAACGGAGCAAATCTTGACTTCAAGATCTACACCTCCGCAGATAATCAGAATTGGACACTGTTCGAAAACACCAAGACGGTTGAAAATTATGTAGATGCGCATCCGGGCTATGCACGGGTCACATTTGATGCCTATGGTCTGCCGGAGGGAACCAGCTATGTCAAGGTGGTCTTCCCGGAGTATCAAGGGGTACAGTATCAGCTGAAAAAGGGTGAGGTGAAGGATGTGCTCAATACGGATGTTCAGCTTGCCAAGGTCACATTCCTGCAGGAGAAAAATGCACCCGGTGCATGATCCTCAGGTTTCATCAAAACGGATCGCATACAGCAAAAGGGGAGTGGACGCATCTGCGTTCACTCCCCTTTGTGATTTATGCAAATTCCGTGTGGGCGACCTTCCATTTTTTCAGCTTGATGCTTACCCAGAACCCATAGATGCCGAAGGTGATCACAGTCAGCAGCAGCCATTTGATCCAGTTCCCGAACAAACCGATGGCGGTGCCGTTGAACCGGAGCCGACGCCCGTTGACAACGGTGTGGTTGGTTTCCCAACGGTAGATCATGCAGCATGCCCAAGGATAGCAGATACCCAGAGTCAGAAATGTAATGATGCCCCCAAGCAGATGCCAGCAGATCAGCTGAAACAGCCCTCCGTCGAAATAGGATCTTGCGTTTTGTGTTTCCATAGCGATTCTCCTTTATATTTATGCTCATTGTCAGTATATAGGACAGATTCCGGGATTGCAAGTGGGGTTTCATACCGCCAGCCTATATAATGAAAGTCTAACACAAGAATTGTGTAACAAACGGGACAATTAAGAACGGATAGGGATATGATGCCCCGAAATTGATCTGCATCTTGACAAAGCACTTCTTTTTCGGTATAGTTGTGTCAAGTACAGTAAAGGAAGGTGATACGATTTAATGGACAGTTCCGGTAGTGACAGTTGCAATCCTGACAATTTGATCTGGTTTTTCGATGGCATACTTGCGCCCATTTTGCGGGAATAGGTATGTCTTTTTTTGTACCCGAAAATCCACCAAATTATATAAAGGAGAAATAACTATGTTAAACAGCATCATTGCTATGCTAATCTGTATCATTTTATCCGCCTACTTTTCTGCAACGGAAACGGCATTTTCCTCCCTGAACAAAACTCGGCTGAAAGCCATGGCAGAAAACGGAAACCGCAAGGCATCACTGGCACTTCAGCTGTCAGAGAATTATGACAACCTGATCTCCACCATCCTGATCGGAAATAACATCGTGAATATTGCCGTTGCCTCCATTGGCACGCTGCTGTTCATCGATCTGATGGGTGAGGAAATGGGTGCCACGATCTCAACGGTGGTCGTGACCATCACCGTTCTGATTTTTGGTGAGATCACCCCGAAAAGCATTGCAAAAGATTATCCGGAAGGCTTTGCAATGTTTTCTGCACCTCTGCTGCGGATCATGATCTGGATCTTCAGACCGCTGAATTTCCTGTTCTCCGCATGGAAAAAGCTTGTGAGCAGACTCTTTAAGTCCGGTGATGACTGCAAAATGTCTCAGGAAGAGCTGCTGCTCCTTCTGGATGAGGTTCAGCAGGAAGGTGCCATCGACGAAAGCGAAGGGGAGCTGCTGAGAAACGCAGTAGAATTCGGTGAACTGGAGGCACAGGATATTTTGACCCACCGGGTAGATCTGGAGGCTGTCAGCGTAGATGCCACCAGAGAAGAGGTGGCACAGAAGTTTGACCAGACCCAGTTTTCCCGTCTGCTTGTGTATGAAGAGAACATCGATAAGATCGTCGGTGTGATCCATCAGAAGGATTTTTACAAGGGCGGTGGGGTCACCAAGAAGGAACTGAACGAGATCGCAACACCTCCGCTGTTTGTACATCAGACGGAAAAAATCGACAACCTGCTCCAGATGCTCCGTTCTGCCAAATCACACATCGCCATTGTGGTGGATGAATACGGCGGAACACTGGGTATCGTCACCATGGAGGATATTCTGGAGGAATTGGTGGGCGAGATCTGGGATGAGCATGATGAGGTGGAAGAGCCCTTCCATAAACTCAGCGAGCACCAGTATCGGGTGGACGGTGCAGTGTCCCTCAGCGATTTCTGCGATTATTTTGATATTCAGACCGATTCCGACAGCGTTTCTCTGGGTGGCTGGATCATGGATCAGATGGAGCGTATCCCCAAGGAGGGAGAACGCTTTGACTACCAAAATCTGTGCATCACCATCTCTCAGGCAGAGGATCACCGTGTCCAGTCCGTTCAGGTAGAGGTCAAGCAGCCGGAGGAACTGGCGCAGTAACGGATGGAGTGCATGCAAACAGGCTGCAGCCATGTATAATAGCAGCTATGCCTGTTTGCTTGACGCAAAGCACCCGATGCCATAACGGTATAGAAAAAACCCTCGGTTTTCCGAGGGTTTTCTGTTTGATATCTAACTTGTTGCGGAGCATATTGCGCTCTTAGAAAAAGAAAACTGTTTATTCAGCGGCTTTCTCTTTCGGAGCCGGCAGAGCTGTCATGCTATGCAGGCTGATCCCCAATGTGGAGAGATTGTGCAGGGTTGCCGATGCTGCCGGCTGCAGAACACCCACAACACCCAGAGCAATAAGTGAGCCGTTAAAGCCCAATACAAACCGGTAGTTTGCACGGATGCGTTTCATCAGCTCTGTGGAAATCTGGCGCAGACGCACCAACTCCCACAGGCTCTCTCCGGCAATGGTGATGTCGGCAATTTCCTGTGCGATTGCTGCACCGTCGCTGATGGCAATGCCCACATCTGCCTCGGACAGTGCCGGAGAGTCGTTGATCCCGTCACCGACCATAATGACGGTGTGACCTTCCCTGCGCAGTTTGGCGACATAATTTGCCTTATCCTCCGGCAGAACCTCTGCACAGAAGGTATCCACACCCACCTGAGAGGCAATCACTGCCGCAGTCCGTTCGCTGTCGCCTGTGAGCATGACCGTCTGCTTGATCCCCATCCTGCGCAGGGTGCGCAGAACGGTTTCAGCCTCTTGCCGAAGAGGGTCTGCAATGCAGATCACTGCCGCCAGCTTGTGGTCGATGGCCAGATAGAGGTGGGAATACTCGGCAGGCAGCTGATCGAATTTCTCCTGCTCTTCAGAAGGGATGGTGCAATTTTCGTCTTCAAATACGAAATGCGCACTGCCGATCAAAACCCGGGACTGCCCGACCGTGCTTGCGATGCCGTGTGCCACGATGTACTCGACCTTGGAATGATATTCTTCATGCTTGAGCCCACGCTCTTTTGCCTCCTCCACCACGGCATTTGCCATGGAATGGGGGAAATGCTCTTCCAGACAGGCAGCCAGACGCAGCATCTCGGGTTCTTCGTAACCGCCGAAGGGGATGACCTTGGCGACCTTGGGGCAGGCGTGAGTCAAGGTGCCGGTCTTATCAAATACGATGGTATCTGCCTGAGCGACCGCCTCAAGGAATTTGCCGCCCTTAACGGTGATATGCTCTTTTCCGGCTTCGCGCATGGCGGAAAGTACGGTCAGGGGCATGGCAAGCTTTAGGGCACAGGAGAAATCCACCATCAGTACAGACAGCGCACGGGTCACATTCCTTGTAAGAATAAAGCTGAGGACACTTCCTGCAAAGGTATAGGGAACCAGCTTGTCTGCAAGGTTGGATGCCTTGCTCTCGGTTGCAGACTTCATCTGCTCCGACTGCTCGATCATGGTGATGATCTGATCGTAGCGGCTGCTGCCGGATGCCTGCTTGACTTCGATGACGCATTCGCCTTCTTCTACGATGGTGCCTGCATAGACTGCGCTGTCCAGATGCTTGGGCACGGGAACCGACTCTCCTGTGAGGGATGCCTGATTGACCATGACCTCACCTTCGATCACTACACCGTCCACAGGGATGACACCGCCCACGCGAACGACCACATGATCGCCTGTGCGGATCTGAGAAATGGGAACCAGGACTTCGTTGGCGTCGGTGCGGAGCCAGACTCTGTCCACATTCAGGGACATGCACTGTGCCAGATCCTGAATGGATTTTTTCCTCGTCCAGTCTTCCAGCAGCTCACCCAGTTCCAGCAGGAACATGACGGAGCCTGCCGTTGCAAAATCCCGGCGGAAGACGGAAATGCCAATGGAAAGTGCATCCAAAAGCTCGACCTTCATCTTCCGACGCAGGACACAATGCAGACCTCTTCCTACAAAGGGGATCGCATGCAGCAAGACCCTTGCGATGCGCAGCGGAGCCGGCAGAAACAGGGTGCTTGCGAATTTCAGTGCGACTTTTCCAACCAGTTTTTCCTGAAATTCCCGGGTCAGCTCCCGGCTGCTGTGGCTGGGCAGGGTAATGGATTGCTCCGCCTGCTCCCATGAGAATGCCCGGACTGCCTCCAGAATATTCTTGCGCTCACCCTGATACCGGATCACGACGCATCTGGTGCGCTCGTGGACGGTGACCTGAATGACGCCGTGTCTCTTCTGGAACCAAGCCTCCAGAAGATCTGCCTGCTGCAGGCTCATTTGTTTTTGACGAAAACGAAAGCGGATCCTTCCTTTGCTTTCATGTTCGATGATTGCGTTCATATAAAACCTCCATGGAAAAAAGGAGCCGCAAGCGCGACTCCTTTACTGCCGGTTATTTATTCTTCCTCACAGTTGCAGTCACAAACCTGAGCAGCTTCCTTCTCAGCTGCCTCTTTTGCTGCACGCTCTTCATTCAGATCCTTTGCAGCAGCCAGAATGTCCTCTGCATTTTCCTGTACTGTGGTGACAGTTTCCATGACGGAGTCCTTCATGCGCAGGCCGGCAGCGGTCACATGGGTGTAAACCTTCTTAGCGTCCTTGCTGGTGAGCAGCTTGATGCCGACAGAGCCAAACAATGTGCCGCCTACAAAGCAAGCCATTTTTGTGTATTTATGCATAATCCATATTCCTTTCTGTTCTGTTTTACTTATGCTTGTATCCGGTGATCATAACCATGACCATGCAGATCACGGCACCCCAAGCCCAAAAACGATGTTGTTTCACGACAAGACCTCCTTTGCGATCTAAGGATATTTACGACCGAATCTTCATAATTCAACAATATTTCTGTTT
>JARHYV010000021.1 GCA_029258495.1 Faecousia sp.
CCTGTGCAGGCAGAGCCTGCCGGAAGACAAAAGTGAATATTGCAAAGGGTGTCGGTGCGGTTTCTGCACCGAAAAAGGGAAATCGGTGCAAATCCGATACAGTCTCCTCTGCTGTGATGCGGACGAGCGAGCGATAGATCATTGGGCGGCTGCCTGAGAAGATGCTCGCAAGGATGATGCTAAGTCAGAAAACCTGCCTTTTGCAGCACGGCGATTCTAGGACGAGGGAGCAGCATGCGGTTTTAACAGATCATGGTATCTCATCCTTCTGAATTCGTCAGAAGGATTTTTTATTTGTCCATTTGCGGAGGTAAAGAATTAGAAAAGGAGATTTTTCTATGAGAGAGGCAATGAAAACACATTTTGGACACAGGGTGCTAGCCCTGCTGATGACAGCGGTGCTGTTGGTTCAGCTGATGCCTGCGGTGCAGGCCTATGACGGGCAGCCTGCGGCGGATCTGGCAGAGATTGCGCAGCAGGAGCAGACGGCTCAGGCAGAGCAGTCAACTGCTCAGGAGAATGCCCGACCGGAGCAGGAGCCGGCAGATCCGGGCAACGAAAGTGTACCGGAACCGGCTGCAGCTGCTGAGGTGTTTCCGTTCTCGGCAAAGATCGGGGAAACGGAACTGGAGATCACTGAGGGCAGCGGAGAGTTCTGTGAAAAGATGTACAGCGATGTGCCCGTCTACATCGTCCAGATCCCGGAGGGAGAAACGGCAGACACATTTACGCTGGATGCCCCCGGATGTGCGTATGTCAAAGACGGCGGCTGCTCGGGTCGCACCTGGGACATCACAGAGCCTTTGGAATTGCCTATCCTGAAGGGTAAGACATACCATGTACGCAAGGGTTGGGAGGAAACCTTCCATATCGGGTTCCACAGAGCGGACGATGCGCCTCTGGCGCCCAAGGTTCCGGAGATCTCTGCAAAGATCGGAAACCGTGCACTGGAGATCACACAGAGCGCGGATGCTGCCTACCCCTGCACAGCGACCCAGACCTACGAGATCAAGGTTCCGGAGTCATTGAAGGATCAGCCGGTTATTATTGATGGGCTGAAGGATTATGCCTATCGTCCGGTAACGGATGGGGCGACCTGCGACGGAGCAATGCAGGCTTGGGGCGGCAGCGCAGCGGTGAACGAATACGGCTATCACTTTGCTGTGGAGCAGGGTTATGCGCCCGATTATCAGAATATCCACATCAGATTTACCCTGTTCAAGGAGGAGGCTCCCAAGGCTCCCTTCACGGTCACACTGGGGGATCAGGAGCTGAAGGTGGATCTGCTCCCCCCAACAAGTGAATACGGGCCCAAGGGCATCATTGTCCATGTGCCATCTCCCTTTGCCAAGACCGTGACCTTCCACAATGTGAAGGACTGGACATACATGCAGAAAAATCAAGAGATCGGTCAGCTGTTTACCATCGAAACCAACGATTGGGAAACACAGATCTTAGGGCCGAAGGACTTCTTCCTGCTGAGTAATTGGCCGGATCGATACCGGGTGAGCTATGAGGTTGCCGATGCAGCTGAGGCAAATATCGTCATCAATGCCCAGATGGACGGCCGTTTCCTTCTGCCGCCGGAAACCAGAGCATCCCTTGCGCCCGGGCTTGCCAAGAGTCTTGGCTATGTCTATGGGGACAGCGTCACGGAAGGGGATGTGACCCTTCTGGATGCATTGGTGAAGATGCATCAGCTCAAATATCCGGATGAGGATGTGACCAAATATCTTGCACTGGATCAGCAGGGGACGATCACCAAGGCCTTTGGAGTGGAGCCTGTATCGGCGGGATTTATGATCAACGGCAGGATCTGTAAGGATCAGGTCAATGATACCTGCATCGGAGATGGGGACACCATCGGTTTCTTTGATGCTCACGATCCGAATACAGGGGATCGTATGGTTTCTCTGGCACAGAATGGGGTGAAAAAGACTCATTTTAATGCCGGTGTCGGCATCCCTCTGGAATTGACAGTTGTGGAAGAAAATGAAACAGGCACACCGTCTGCTGTGGCAGGGGTTCAGATCGCCGCTGTGGCACAGGACGGAACCATGACCCCCATGGAGGGCAGAACGGATGAAAACGGCAGGATCCGCGTGACCTTTGCGCAGGCAGGGGAGCATACCATCACGGTTGTCGGCGCTGCTCAGGATCGGATCATTATGCCTGTGGCGCATGTCACCGCATCGGAAACAGTGGTCACCATCGGCATCGAGGCAAGAACTGCCGGTAAGGGAGATTTCCTTCCTGCAACGGTGCTTGCCGTGGATGCGGATACCCAGAAAACAGTCAAAGAGCTCTTGGATGAATGTGCAAGAGAATTCGGGCTGAATGTGGGCTACACCGCAAACGGAGGCTTGGAAAGCATCAACGATCTGCGGGGTGTGGATGGCGGATGGAGATATTATGTAAACGAACAGGACGGAACGGAGTCCGTGGCGCAGCGCAGAGTTTCTGCCGGAGATGTGATCCGGATCCGCTATGCGGTGACGGCATCTGCCGATGAACTGAAGGCTCCGCTGTATGCCTATCTGAAGACATTGGTGGCACAGGCGAAGGATAAGCTCACAATGGCCTACACCCAGCAGACCAAGGATGTGCTCCAGACGGCGGTGACGGCAGCAGATGCAGTTCTGCAGGATGTGTCCAACAACAGCACGGATACCGACAAGGAGCTTTTGGTCAGCGAACACATCGCACTGGTCAACGCAGGCATTGCCCAGCTGGTGCCGGAGGAAACCGCCGTGGATCCGGCGATCCCGGAGGATTTTGAAAACGATCTGTGGCTCCAGTATGATTACAAGGCCATGGCAGTGGGGGATACGGCAACCATCTATCCCAGAAGGATCCCCCAGATCATTGACGATCCCATCTCCAACAAGGTCACAAGACCTGTGTTCCGGTTTGAGGTGGTCAAGGGGGACAGTGTGACCCTGAGTGAGGCCGCTACCCGGGAGAAGACCACGGTCACTGCGGTGAAGGAAGGCACCTCCGTGGTCAAGGTCACCTATGATGCAGAAGGCGCCTATGGCCCATGCAGTCCCGTGAATGAGGGCTATGTGGTATTCCATGTGGGCGCGGGGGAAGGCAGTGTCCGGATCAGCACCAGCCTTTCCGAGATCCGCTCCTACGACACGGTCTATTATACGGGTGCGGACACAACGGACCACACCTTCACCGTATCCGCTCCCGGTGCGGTTCGGGTGGATGTGACCTGCAATGATCTGCCGGTGACACCCAATGATGACGGAACCTACACCGCGAAACTGGAAAACAAGAGCAATGTGATCGGCATTCAGGCGGCGGATGATCAGGGCAGGGTCTCGACCTATTATCAGACCGTGGATGCACGAAAAATCCAGGTGGTTGTGGATAACAAGACCAGCCCCGGCAAGCCCTTTAAGATCAATGATACGGCGCGCATCAGTTTCCGCGGCATCACGATGCCGGTGGCAAAGCTGGCGACCATCTATAATCCCTGCTTTGGTGAGGAAAATCCCAGAACCCATGTGTTCTACCGGAATGAACAGCTGGGCGAACTGAAGGGCTACTGCAATCAGTACGATCTGGCCACCAAGAATTCCTTTGAGGTGACCTTTACACAGGCCGGTGACTATGCCTTCACCGGCGGACGCATCCACTGCGCATGGTGGGGTGACAAGCTAGGCAGCGATAAGCAGAAGGAAGGATCGGGAAATCCCAATATGGGCGCAGCCGTTGTGCAGGATGATTTTTCGTGGATGCCGGATTTTGTGATCCATGTGGAAAATGAGCTCAGCGAGAACATTCCGGTCACCGGTATCCAGCTGAACCGCCGGGAACTGACCCTGAAGGAAGGAGAGAGTTTCCTCCTTGAGGCAAAGCTGCTGCCCGTGGATGCCACCAATCAGAAGATCACATGGAGCTGCGACGATCCGTCAGGGTTCTTCCTTTCATTGGATAAGGATACCGGAAGGATCACGGCAAATCACGCAACGACTCAGGAAAAACCGGTGATCACCGTGACAGCGACCACGGACGATGGGAAAAAGACGGCATCCTGCACGGTGACCGTGGAGCCGATCCTGCATACGGTATCGGTGGAAAACGGCACGGCAGATCCGGACAGTGCCGCAAGAAAGACCCTTGTGACCATTCAGGCGGATCAGGCCCCCGAGGGACAGCAATTTGACCATTGGGAAGTGGTGGATGGCTCCGTCAGCCTGAAAGACAGCACCCAGTCCCGGACGAGCTTTGTGATGCCGGATCATGATGTGTCGGTAAAGGCGGTCTTCGTGAAGGTAAAGGAGCCGGATCGCAAGCCCGGCGGCAGCACCCACAGCTATAGTGCGGATAAGGATCCCAAGAGCAAGGACGGTTCCAATACCACGGATGCCCAGGTCGTGGATGGCGTGGTGTCTGCCAAGGAACTGGAAACCATCAAGGGCAAGGATGAGAACCTTCGGATCACCGGAAAACTGGAGGACGGAAGGGAATTCATCTGGACGATCAACGGCAGGGATATCAAAAAAGCAGCCGATCTGAAGGTCGGTATGAGCCGGAAGGGGCAGCATGAAACGGATATCGGAAAGCTTGCCGAGCATGCGGAGATCTTCAGATTTGCAGAAACCGGAGATTTTCCGGCACCCATGCAGGTGGAGCTGCCCACCGATCTGGCAGACGGCAGCTATCTGCTGATGCGATACAATCCGGAAGGACGCAATGCGGAAAAAATCAGCAAGGTAGAGGTCAAGGACGGCATGGTAAAGTTCATCGCTCAGCAGGGTGGTGAATACTTCCTTGCCAAACGGGTGAGCAGCAAGTCCGTTCCGGAGCTTGAGGCAGCGGCTCAGGACTCGGTGCCCCAGACAGAACCCACAGCCGTTACACAGCCGACCGAGCGTCCCGAGCAGATCGATGATACCGGCTCCGGAAACGCAATGACGGCAGGGATCATCGTGATCGTCGCTGCTGCCGCAGCAGGGTGCGCATGGTTTGCGCTCAGAAAGCGAAAGGAGAGCAAATAATGGCAAAAAGATGGATATCGTGGCTCCTGTGCCTGACCCTGCTTGTGGGTCTGGCAGGATGCGGCGATGGGATACAGCAGCCGGATACCACGCAGCCGATGCACACAACGGAGCAGGGCGAAAGCCTTGCTCCGACCAAGGAAACTGCCGGGGAAACACAGGCAGAAGACTTTGATGTGGCAGATGAGCAGGACTCCAAGATGGATTTTTCCAAGTACGAGGAGAAAAAGACCAAGAACTCGGAAAAATCCACCGACGCACCCTCGGAACAGGGAGAGGCGCAGCCGGAAACAGGCACACAAAAACCTGCCCCCGGCGGCAGCCAGAGCAATCAGGGTGTGTGCTATATCACCATTTCCTGTGAGGAAATTCTGGATAATATGGACATGCTGGCTCCGGGCAGAGAGGCTTTTGTGCCGGAAAACGGCGTGATCCTTGCTACCTCAGAGGTTCCCTTTGAAAAGGGGGAAACCGTGTTCGACATCCTCAAGCGCGTCACAAGCGACTGTGGGATCCAGATGGAATTCAGTTATTTCCCCATTTACGAGAGTATGTACATCGAAGGGATCGGCAATCTGTACGAGAAGGATTGCGGCTCCGGTTCCGGTTGGCTGTATTATGTAAACGGAGTGAAACCGAACTACGGTGTCAGCAAGTATGTACTGGAAGATCAGGACATGGTGGAGTTTTACTACACATGTGGGTAAAGGACAGCGAATATGAAGGGTGATGTGTTTGCAAGCTATCATCCCGCCGTAAATTTCCTGTATTTTGTTCTGGTGATCGGATGCTCCATGTTTGTGATGCATCCGATCTTTCTTGCGTTATCGTGTATCGGCGGAATGGCTTATTATCTTTATCTGAAAAAGTGGAAGGCACTGAAAACGGCACTGTGGATGATGCTCCCTGTGTTTTTGCTTTCTGCCATCGTCAATCCTCTGTTCACCCACAAGGGTGTTACGGTGCTGACCTACTTCAAAAACGGCAATCCGCTGACACTGGAGTCGATCCTCTATGGCTTGGGCGCAGGTGTTATGCTGGTGAGCGTGCTGAACTGGTTTTCCTGCTATCAGGTGGTGATGACCTCGGATAAGTTTATCTATCTGTTTGGCAAGGTGATCCCGGCGATGTCTTTGATCCTGTCCATGGTATTTCGCTTTGTTCCCAAGTTCCAGAAACAGATCGAAAAGGTGTCGGATGCCCAGAAATGCATCGGCAGGGATGTGGCAAACGGAAATGTACTGGATCGGGCCCATCACGGCACCAAGATCCTGTCGGTGATGACCACTTGGGCTCTGGAAAACTCCGTTGAAACCGCCGACTCCATGAAATCCAGAGGCTATGGGCTGAGAGGGCGGAACAATTTCTCCATCTACCGTTTCGATACCCGGGATCAGGTGATGACCACTGCAATGGCAGTCATGGGGCTGATGGTCTTGGCAGGGATCGCGACGAAGATGGTTCACTTTCTATACTATCCCATGATCGTGATCAATGATCTGACGGTCGGAGCGGTGCTTGTGTACCTGTGCTATGGGGTACTGTGTTTTCTCCCTGTGGGGATCAATGTGATAGAGGATATAAAATGGCATTATTTGAAATCAAAAATTTAACATTTTCCTATCCGGAAACCCAGACGCCGGCTCTGAAGGATATCAGTCTTTCCATCGAGCAGGGGGATTTTGTTGTGATATGCGGCAAATCCGGATGCGGAAAGTCCACACTGCTGCGGCATTTCAAGACCGTTCTGACCCCCTATGGCAAGCGTGAGGGCGAGATCCTGTTTGAGGGGGAGCGTCTGGAGCAGGTGTCCATGCGGACACAGGCAGGGCAGATCGGCTATGTGCTCCAGAACCCGGACAATCAGCTGGTCACGGACAAGGTCTGGCACGAGCTGGCATTCGGTGTGGAGAATTTGGGCTTTGATCAGCAGACGATCCGACTGCGTGTGGCGGAAATGGCAAGCTTTTTCGGGATCCAGAACTGGTTCCACCGGAATGTGGAAACTCTGTCCGGCGGACAGAAACAGCTGCTGAATTTGGCATCGGTGATGGCGATGCAGCCGAAGGTCTTGGTTCTGGACGAGCCGACCTCTCAGCTTGACCCCATCGCCGCCAGTGATTTCCTTGCCACCATCCGCAAGATCAATCTGGATCTGGGGATCACCATCATCCTCATCGAGCATCGCTTGGAGGAGGTGTTCCCCATGGCGGATAAAGTCCTTGTTCTGGAGGATGGCAAAAAGATCTTTTATGACTCCCCGCGCATGGTGGGAAAGGCTCTGGCGGATAACGACCTGTTCCTTGCCATGCCCACCGCGGTGCAGGTCTACAATGCCGCAGGACAGATCGGGGAATGTCCCCTTACGGTCTGCGAGGGAAGGAATTGGCTGGAAACCCACTATTCTCCTGCCCCCTTCCCGGAACCTCAGGCGCAGAAGAAGAAACCTGCCGAGGTGATCGTGGAGGCAAAAGAGATCTGGTTCCGGTATGAAAAGGACGGCAGGGATGTGGTCAAGGATCTTTCCATGCAGGTTCGCAAAGGGGAGCTTTACTGCCTGCTGGGCGGCAACGGCACGGGCAAGAGCACGACGCTGTCCCTGCTCAGCGGGATCCGCAAGCCCTATCGGGGCAGGATCCTGCTTGGTGGGAAGGACATCCGCAGGATCGGGGATCGGGAACGCTACGATCATTTTCTGGGGGTGCTGCCTCAGAATCCCCAGACTCTGTTCGTGGGCAATACCGTGGAGGAAGACCTGCGGGAAATGCTGACCGACTGCTCTGCGCAGGAGAAGAAACGCCGCCGAGCGGTGATGGATCAGGTGATCGACGATACCGAGATCCGGCATCTGCTGCATATGCATCCGTATGACCTCAGCGGCGGAGAGCAGCAGCGTGCAGCGCTTGCCAAGGTGCTGCTGCTGGAGCCTCAGATCCTCCTTCTGGACGAGCCGACAAAGGGAAGGGACGGCTTTTACAAGTACAAGCTGGCAGGGATCTTCCGAACGCTTACACAGCGGGGCATCACCATCGTTATGGTGTCCCACGACATTGAGTTCTGTGCCTCTTATGCCGATACCTGTGCCATGTTCTTCGACGGCGGTATTGTCACCGCTCAGGATGCAAGAGCCTTCTTCACCGGGAATTGTTTCTATACCACCGTCGCCAACCGGATGGCACGGAACATGTTCCCCGGGGCAGTAACTGTAAAGGATGTGATCGAATCGTGCAGACAAAACAGGCGACAGGCTTAGATACACGGATGCTCACTCCGGTGTATGCAGGGGTGTTTACCATCATCTGCCAGCTGTTCATGCCGTGGATCACGATCCCCATGCTCAAGCGGTGCAAGCTGCCGGGAAAATACTCGATTTTTCAGACAGGGCAGCTGTTTCGGAACCTTCAGGACGCAGCAGAGAACTGCACCCGTGTGGAACTGGAGCCGATGACACAGGATGTCCTTTCCGGGCTGATGAAGGTGAGCACGGTGCTTGCAGTGATGTCGGTGGTGCTGATGGCGGTGATGGTATGGGTGATCGCATCGGTGCTGATCCGCCGAACCAAGAGCAAAACAGCGGTGCGGATCGGCTTTGGGCTGAATTTCCTGTTCGGGGCAGCCGTGTGCGCAGTCGGAGTCATGGTCAATCTTCTGATAAATCAGCAGATGGGGCGTGAGAATACCTTTTTCAATCTGACGGTGCACAGTCAGGCTCAGATCACCTCGTGGATCTTCGGGCAGATGCTGATATCGGTCATCGTGTTTTTTGCCGCAGGCAGACTGCTGACTCTGGAGGATCAGACGCAGCCCCAGATGTATGTGGAGCGGAGCATGCGTGAAGACCGCAGAGTCAGCCGGCGGACATGGATGGCCATCGCAATGATCCTTCTGGCGATCCCTCTGGTGATCTTTTTCGGGGTTTACTTTATGGGGGATCGGGGATATGTCTTTATCGGGCTGTGCATTGTGTGTCTTGCGATGCTGCCCTTTGCAATGGTTTTTGAGGATCGGAAACCTCAGGCAAGAGAACTTCTGCTGATCGCTGTCATGGCAGGCATTGCAGTAGCCGGACGCATGGCATTTTTTATGCTGCCCCAGTTCAAGCCTGCAACGGCGGTGGTGATCATTGCCGGCATCGGTTTGGGAGCGGAGGCCGGATTCCTCACCGGTGCAGTCACCGGATTTGTGTCCAATTTTTTCTTTGGGCAGGGGCCGTGGACACCGTGGCAGATGTTTGCCTTTGGCATCATCGGCTTTCTGGCGGGGCTCCTGTTCCATCGGAGCAGGCGGCTCAAACGGATGAATGAATATGTCCGTCTGGCACTGGAGTGTATTTACGGCGGAGTCGCCACCTTGGTGATCTACGGATTGATCATGGATCTGTCCGGTGTTTTGACCATGACCGCAGACGGGGTCAGCTGGAGCGTTCTGCTTGCAAAGGTGGTCAGCGGATTTCCGTTTAATATGATCCATGCAGCATCCACCGTGTTCTTTTTGCTGTTTCTTGCCCGACCGATGGAGAAGAAATTGGAGCGCATCAAGAAAAAGTACGGCATTCTGGAGGTGTGATCCCCATGTACCGCAGAGGGACATCCTGCTTGCGAAGGTACTTGACAGGATCGGGGAATATGGTATAAATAAACTATACAGACCGTCTTGCAGCGGATGTCCACTGTGAGGCGGACGGCTGGCCTTCAACACAACAGGAGGGATGAACATGGCGATTTCCAAAAAAATTTGGTTGGCTCTGATTTTGATCGGCGTGATCGTGGTGAATTTCGTGCTGAGTGTGTTGTTCCATGGTGTGTTCCTGTGCAGGGGTCTGGATCCTGAGGATGCAGGCACTCTGGGGCAGGTTTACCCGGAATATGAGAACTGCACGGTTCTCGATTCTGTACGGGTGAAGGATTCTGCCGTGACCCTTATCCGTACCGGCGATCAGTCGGTGTTCCTTCTGGAATTTCAGAAAAATCTCTTCCTGCCCAGATATCGGCTGCAGGATGCCACGGAGCTTGTGCCGGAGAATACGGATGAATATCTTGCCATTCAGACGGTGCAGACCGTTTATGTGATCCAGATCCTGAACCGGGAGAAGATCAACATGGGGTGGGAAGTAAAGCAGTCTTTGGGGTGGGAAGTAAAACAGACCCTGCAGCGGGGCAATTTTGCCGTTGAGTACGGTGTGACTGTGCTTGTGCTGTTGCTGGTGGAGTATGCCGGATACCGGTATGTGACCATTTCTGGGAAAAACCGTCAGAAAAAGAATGACAGAACATAATAAATGCCCGAAGGAAACCAAGGTTTTCTTCGGGCATTTTGCACGGTAAAATAGCAATTAGGTTTGAACTTCGTGAGGGATCAGGATCTTCTCAACGGAAAATGTTCCGTTGTCGATCTCCATCACAGCCATGGTGATCTCCTGATGGAACCTTCTGGGGCCGCAGCTCCCGGGATTGAGCCACAGAGTCCCATCCTTCATTTCCTGCACATATTTGTGGGAATGACCGAAGATGATGACATCCACAGCAGGAAGGTCGTCCGGAATATCCTTCTTGTTGTGCACCATGTAAAACGATACACCGCCAAGGGTAAATGTGCAGTCATGGGGGAGTCCTTCTGCCCACTGCTTGTCGTTGTTGCCACGGACGATATACAGCGGAGCGTACTGCTTTAGCTCGTCCACGATTTTTTGGGTGTTGATATCGCCGCCGTGTACAATGGCATCGGCAGTTTTCAGATGCTCCAGAACCTGAGGGCGAAGGAGCCCGTGGGTATCGGAGAGGATCGCAAGTTTCATGGGGTTCCTCCTTTGCGGCTGTTGCCGCCGAATTCGCAGCCGTCTGTATGGTGATGCCCGTAATACCATCTGCCATACCGATAGCCATAGTGTGCAGGACAGTTGGCGCAGTCGCCGTTACAGCGTCCGTTGCGGACATGGGGCTTTTTCCCAAACAGGGCATTTAACCCGAAAAGTGCCGTAAAAAATCCGATTTTCGGCTCTCTTCTGGCAGGGGCAGCCTACCATTCTTCCGGTTCTTCCGGCTCCTCTTCCTCCTCCTCGTATTCGTCTTCTTCCTCGTCCGGATCCGGAGAAAAAGCCACACCGCTGCGCTTGGCGGCGATCCAAAGCAGCTGTTCATCGACTCCGGCATCCAGCAGCTCATCCAGCTGTTCCCGGGTAAAACGGTTTTTGCAGGATAGGATCAGATCCTCGGGGACGGTATCCAGACAGTCCACAAGCTCCACGATCTCCCGTGCGGTGAATTCCACATCCTCGCAGAGGGCTTTTTGGATCAATCGAGTGGCAGCTTTTTCGTTATACAGGGACTGGACGACTTCCACGATCTCGTCTGATGCGCCGAAATTTTTCAGGGATGAGATATTGTTGATTTGTGTGCGCTCAGTCCAGTCGCTGTACCGCTCGTAATAGGTATCCCAATCCATGTTTAAGCAGCCCCTTTCCAAATCCTGATACATGAATGTTTGATATTTCCATGATATCACAGGGAGATTTCCCATGTCAAGAAACCCAACCTTTGCACAGCTCTCTGCCCCCAATACTTCATTGAGGCAGGCTATGGAAAGGATGCTTGCAAAAAAAGCGCCTTACCCGATGGGTAAGGCGCTTGGTGCCGTGTTATTCGGATGCAGCCTCCGGATCGATCGCCATTTTGTTTTCGGTGATCCGAAGAACAATGCTGTCGCCGGGAAGATGGAGCGTGATATGCTCGTTGTTCAGCTCCGGGATGTCCGCCAGAGTGATCAGAGTACCGGGTGCGGCACCCTCCAGATCCAAGGTGACATGGTCGACCATGTACTCAGGAAGGGACTCGTAGGGGACTTCGTCGATCATCTGCTCCAGAATACCCCGGACATTGTCTGCATTCTTTCTGGAAATGTGGGCAAAGCTGTTTACGGTCTGACCGGCCTTCAGTGCCTGAAAGCTCAGATGCTCCACATTCTGGTTGTCGGGATTTCTCGTGAATTCCTTGATTTGAGCAGGGATGACCTGTCCGTCCAGGTTCAGCCGGATCTTGCTGCCGTCGTGTTTCTGGCGGCAGAGCTGGTTGGCATCCTGCTGAGTCATCTGGATCGAAATTGCGTTGGGCAGAGAACCTCCATACACAGAGCAGGGCACAATGCCCACTCGCCGCAGGTGCTTTGCTTTTGCTGCCGGATCTCGTTTTTCCACATTGATAATGTCCATTGTTTTCCTCCTATTTGTATATGTGTATATTCTATACCTGTGCTTGGTTACACAGGGAATAGACGCAAAAAAGAAGCACCTCATGCGTGCGACGGAGATCGCACCACAAAAGCCCTTCTTTCTGACGGTTCTTTTTAGATTGTGAATATAGTATAACACATGTTTATGAAGAAAGCAAATTTAATTTATTTTGCACAATGCGTCGGATCCTGCCGAACGGGGAGGAAAGCCTGTTTTTTCATTGCCCCAACAAGACAATCGTAACACATGCTGAAATAAAATGCAACGATTGAATGAAAGAAAATCAGTATTTCTATGTTATGTACCAAGAAAACAAAACAATTTCGTATAGAATGCCGTCTTGCAAAACAAGAGGATCGGTGTTATCCTTTAGGTACAAAGAGGTGATACCAATGTACAAGTAACACCCGGTTCCCAAGATGGGCAAAACAGCAGGACACGCTTTCCGGATAATCTCCCGATGACATAGATTTCCAAAGAACGATGATCCAAATTTTTAGATGGTTGTGAAGGAATTGAGAACGGGAGCAATTCAAAATGAACGGGAAAGCGGTGTTCAATCCGTAGAAAGAGAGGTTAACCACGGATGTTAGATACCAAGAATTCACAGAAGTGACCCTTGATTGGCAAGGATCCGGATGGATCTCCAGTCAAGGGTCATTTCTTTTGCGCCGCAGGCAGAGCACCCGAAAGGGTGTTTTTTTATTGCAGACTCCGGCTTGACTCTGCCATAATGGCATAGTATATAATCTCGGGAGAATTTGAAGGATCTCTGGAGGAAAACATGAATTTTTTGACGGATGATGTAAAAAAACTGTATTTTAAGTTCTTGACGGCCTCGATCATGAGCGCACTGGTGGTGTCGATCTATGCATTCGTAGATACCATTGCCGTGGGTCAATCGGAAGGCCCTATGGGAACGGCAGCCATGGCGGTCATCACACCGCTGTACGGCGTGTTTGGCTTTTTCTCGCTGATGTGCGGCATCGGCGGCTCGGTGCTGATGAGCAAGGCAAAGGGAGAGGGACACGAGGAGAAGGGAAATGCCTATTTTACTGCGGCATTGATGCTCCTTGCGATCATTATGGTTACCTTTTGGGTGATCCTTGGCCTTTTCCATAAGCAGATCTTCCGGTTTTTCGGTGCAGATGACACGCTGATGGGCAAGGTCATGGAATATGCCCGATGGATGCTGATCTTCTTCCCGGCGTTCATCACGCCATCGTGTCTGGGTGCCTTTATCCGCAACGACGGCGCGCCGCAGCGGGCAATGATGGCGGTGATCGCAGGCGGCAGCGTGAATGTGTTCGGGGACTGGTTCTTTGTGTTCCCTATGGGCATGGGCATGGAGGGCGCCGCCATTGCAACGGTGGCAGGTGTGTTCACCCAGATCTGCGTGATGTCCACCCACTTTTTTGGGAAAAGATGCAAATTAAAGCTGTGCAAGCCAAAGGTTCCGAAAATCGCCATCAGAAATATCCTGAAGGTAGGTTTTTGCGCAGGAGTCATTGAGCTGGGGACGGTCATCATTGCCATTTTTATGAATAACCAGATCATGAAGTACGGCGGTACAACGGAGCTTGCCGTGTACGGTGTCATTGTGACGATCTTTCAGCTGTTTTCCGCTATGTTCAGCGGCGTGGGACAGGCGATCCAGCCCTTGGTTTCCTCAAACTACGGGGCAGGCAATCACCACAGAAATGCAGGGTTCTGGAAATTGGCATTTGTCACGGTGCTGATTTTCGGCGGTGTCTTTACGGCAGTGGGTGAGCTGTTTCCGGTGCAGATCACACGGGTGTTCATCGATGCGACTCCGGAGGTCATTCATGCGGCGCCGGGGATATTCAGAAGGTTCTTCCTGCTGTATCTGGTATCGGGGGTATCGGTGCTTTCCATATACTATCTGCAATCCACCATGCGCAACAGGACAGCGGTGATGATCTCAGTGCTGAAGGGCGCGGTGGTCAGCGGAGTGTTCATCATGATCCTGCCGATTTTCATGGGCATCCGGGGCGTGTGGCTGGCAATGCCATGCTCTGAGTTCCTGGTGGCGATGCTTGCCTATACCATGGTGAAACGGGGAAGAAAGCCCCTGTAATAGAAACTTCAGACGGCAGAGCATAGGCTCTGCCGTCTGATTTTGTATGATGGAGGGCTGCATGAAATTGGGGGATCTGAAAATTTGTGAGCAGTATTTCGTATGGAGGTATTCACCTGCCTGTTGAAATTACGGGGGATCCGTCGTAAAATAGGAAGAAAATGAGCCTCAATCATTGGGGCAGGACGGCAGAACTGCCGCCAGAACAGGGTTCGACCGGAGGTTTGACTGTGGAAGAGATAAAAAAATCAAGCATAGGGTTTGTACTGGAGAAAAATCTGACGGAGGATGCGATCCGGAGTCGTGCGCCCCGTATTTCGACCGGATTTCCGCAAATTGATGAAAAGCTTGGGGGAGGGCTGTATCCCGGGCTGATCATACTGGGTGCTGGCCCCAGCATCGGCAAATCCACCTTTACCCTTCAGCTGGCAGAGAACATCGCCGCCAACGAGCAGGAGAATGTTCCGGTTTTGTATTTCTCGTTGGAGATGAAGGATGAACGGATCGCCGCCAAAATGCTCAGCCGCCATATGCTGATCGAGGCAAAAAAGGCAGGGGAGCGGATCGACCGATTTGCCGGTGCCGAGCAGGCGGCTGCGTATTATGTAACGGCGGATGACCTGTTTCAAAAGGATAGTGTGGACAAGGTGCTGCAGCTGCATCGGGAGGCATACAAGACAGCGTTTCGGGATGTCAAAAAAGTAAAAAACCTGTATGTATTTCAGGGACATTATTCGGCGGATCAGATTGCACGGATCGCATGGGAATTTCACGAACAGCGGGTCGAAACGGCAAAGCAGGACGGCGGCGAGCCGTCGGTGCTGCCCAGAAAGCCTCTGGTGATCGTGGACTATCTCCAGATCCTTTCTACGGAAAATGCTCAGGCACAAAAGCGGTACAGCGAAAAGCAGATCGTGGAATACAATTTGGAGGTCATGAAAAAGCTTGCCGACGGCGAGCGGGAACCTCAGCAGAGTGAAGACGGCGCGCAGATGGCACAGACGCGGAACACTTGGGAGGAAGAGGGCTTTCCGGTGCTGCTGATCAGTGCGTTGAACCGGAGCAATTATGGCAGAGAGGCTGTGCTGTCCATGAAAATGGATGCCTTCAAGGAAACCGGCGGTATCGAATACTCGGCGGATGTGCTGCTTGGTCTTCAGTTCCGTGCCTGCCACGAGGAAAATCAGCGGGGTGACGAGATCGGCTGTAATGTCAATGTGGAGAAACTGAAATACCCCAGAGAGTTGGAGATCATCTGCCTGAAACAGCGATTTGGAAACTCCGACTGGACGGTGGGGTACCGGTATTACAGCCCCTTTGACTATTTTGAGGAGGTCGACCCCAATCAGCCGGCTGAGGCAGAGGAGCAGAAGTCCCAGACCCTGATCGCCAAGGACGAGCAGGCATTTATGAACAACACCAAGATCGCCAATGAATTGCGAAAAGGGCAGAAACCGGTTCGGGAATGGAACAAGTGCGCAGTATACGAAAAGCAGGGCAAGGAGATCACCACGGCTTATATCATCCTGCCGCAGCTGCCGTGGACGGCGGTGCAGGCTTTAACGGCTCAGATCGCTCCGGCACTGGTGCCGCTGCTTGAGCAGGAAGAGGTGCAGGAGATCCAAAGGGAGATCCTTTCCGATCTTTCGGAGCAGCTGGCGGCGAAACTGAAAACGGTCAGTCAGGGGAAAAAGGAACAGCGATATTATCTGGACATGACCAAGGCACTGGCAGGGGATATCATGACCTATCTGTATCAGGTGATCCCGGGCAGTGCATCGGTGGAAAAAGCGCAGCGGGAGAGGGAGCTTCAAAGCTTTCTGGATCAAACGGGACTTTCGCAGGCACTTGCAGAGCAGCTGTTGGAAGAACTTACGCCGGAGCTTGCGCAGGAGATCATGCAGACTCCGAGATGTGCGAAAAACTGCATCAAACTTCTGGATATGATGCTGACTGCCTCCCTTGCCAAATCAGACGATGGGGCAGGATTTGTTCCGGATCTGTCCGCAAAATCTCTGAAAGAGATCTGTAAGGCCATCTATGCAGAGGCTGCGCCGGAGCAGACACCGAGATATGTAAAGTCGCTTTCCCGGCAGCTGAGCCGCAAACTGGAGCAGCAGCTGGCAGGAAAGACATTGCTCCTGGAGCTGACGGAGCTGCTGACTGCAAAGCTGAGCTGCTTTGACTGCGATGTGGCAGATGCCATCTACACCTTGTACCGCAGAGGCAACGGACAGCTCCCCTTTACACTGGGACAGATCCTTCAGGAACTGTCGGGAGGCAGAGGAAAGACCCTCACCCGAGAGAAAAAAGAGCAGATCCAAGCCAGCGTGGAGCGTCTGCGCCATACATGGATCCGGATCGACTGTACGCAGGAAATGCGGGAGCGTGCCGGCCAAAAATCCGGCGAAATGTGCGTGATCAGCGGGCCAATGCTGATGGTAGAGGCAGATCTTGTGATACAGGAGAGAAAGGATGGCGCCGTTCAATATGAGCAGTATCGCTTTGCCAAGGCAGAGCCGATGCCACTGTATGAATATGGTGCCCTGCTGAAACAGATGATCGTATTCCCCAGAAGACTTCTGGAACTGGAGCTGTCGGATACCATAGATGCCATCAAGACCAAGCGGTATCTGATCCGCCGTCTGGAGGTGATCCGCAAGGCGGGCAGAAAGTACAAGCTGAACAAGATCAACTACGGTCGTGTTGCCCACAGTAAGGATACGGGACTTCTGGCGGATATCGGGCTGTGCCAAGGGGACTACCAGTCCGGCTCGTGGAGCAATAAGGTGCGCAAGATCCGGGGCATCACGGTGCAGATCCTGAACCATTACAAGCAGATCGGCTATGTGACCGATTTTGAGGAAAACGGCACGGAAGGCGTTGTGATCACCGGAAAACTGAATGACCCATCCAAGCTCCCTGTTCAGGAGCAGAATGGGGAACTGATCTGATTATTCTCCGAATTACATGAAAATAATAGAATAAACACGATTTACAGAATTTTGATAAGGATATAGATAGATTTGAAAATATTATAATATTATTCATATGAAAAGTGATGTGAAATGGAAATTTGAAACTTGATTGAAAAAGTTCTTCAAATATTATAATAGTTCAATTTTTGTGTTATTTATATGTGTAATATATTCTGTAAAATTTAATTATATATCATGTAAAATAGATAGTAATAAAGTAATATAGTTATAAGAATATATTTTAATATATTATTCTTATTTAAGGAGCACAGCACTCGACCCCTGATGGGACGAGTCTGCTGTAAAAAAATCCCTGCCATCTGTATAGATGGCAGGGATTTTCCGCTGACTCCCAGCTTACGCAGCATCAATCATCAAATGGGAGCGTGTCATCGTCGTCCTCATTGAGCGACTCTTCGAAATCCGTAATAGGAAACGGATCATCAGACTCCGGAAATGAGTCACATTTCTCGTCGCTTTCGGATATGGGTAATGGAAAAGGGTATTTCCGTACCTGTTCGGTGAAATACGGTTCCTCCAGTTCATCCAGTTCATCGGGCAGAGGAATCAGGTCGTTATACAGCTCGGCCAAATCTCCGTCACCGAGAATCTCTTCCCAATCAAAGCCCATACTGTTTGCCTCCTTTCTGTTCCTTGTCTGCAGCGGTGCTGAATTTCTGCAAAGGAGGCATCGGCTGATTTGATGCCTCCGGCAGATCAGCATAGCGGCTGTGGCTGCGGATATCGTATTTCTGTACCTTGCGTACAGGCTGCCCTCTGGTAAGCAGGAATACATCCTGCAGACCCATCTGCAAAATGGAGCTTGTGGGAAGATTGCTCTTCTGGCTGACCCACTGGGCTGTATGCGTGTCCTGTCCGCCCAGATACAGGCAGTTGTCACAGTTGTTTACAATGGTGGATGCATTTGCATCCCCATACAGCGCATTGAGCTGCGTCAGGCTCTGCAGGATGATGCTCACATAGATCTCCCGGGAGCGTATGACTGAAATGATGTTCTGGAAATCCGGGATATACGCATTGGTGGCGAAATCATCCAGAATGAACCGCACCGGAACAGGCAGACGATGGTCTGGGTATTGGGTGTCCGCACTGTAACACAGGGTTTGCAGAGCCTGTGTGTAGAACAGACTGATCATGCGATCCATGGAGCGGTCGGTGTCGCTGATGGTGAGAAAGACCGCAGTCTTTTCGCGTCCCATGTCCTGAAAACAGATGCGCTTTTGGTTTGAATACATTCTCATTGCATCGTCGAAAACCAGACCGTTGAGTTTCTCGCCCAGAATACTGGTAATGCTCGCCTCTGTGCGTTCTGACTTGGCAGTGCTTTCAAAGAGCTTGTAGGTTCGCACGGAAAGGCTGTCCGGATCAGCAATTTTCAGTTCAGACAT
>JARHYV010000337.1 GCA_029258495.1 Faecousia sp.
TCTGAAACTCATCTATCGGTGTCTGGAGGAAGGCAAGAGTGCGCTCCTGCTTGTGCCTGAGATCGGACTGACACCACAGCTGCTCAGTCTGCTGGCAGCCCATTTTGGACAGCAGGTTGCAGTTTTGCACAGCAGCCTGTCTGCCGGAGAGCGTTATGACCAATGGAAACGCATCCGCAGCGGCGATGCCCGCGTTGTGGTAGGCACCCGTTCGGCGGTGTTTGCGCCGTTGTGCAATATGGGGCTGCTGATCCTGGACGAAGAGCAGGAACACACCTATAAATCGGAGAATTCCCCCAGATATGCGGCAAAGGAGATCGCGATTTGGAGGGGCTCCAAGGAAAAAGCGCTGATCCTTCTGGGATCTGCCACACCATCCGTGGAAACCATGTATCGGGCAAAGAGCGGAGCGTATCACCTGTATCAGCTGAACAACCGCTTTAACGGGCGCGGTCTTCCCCGTGTGGAGGTCGTGGATATGCGAGAAGAACTGAAATCAGGAAATGACTCACCGTTCAGTACCTTCCTGATGGACTCCATCCGCGATAATATTGAGCATGACAAGCAGACGATCCTGTTTTTGAACCGAAGGGGAAATTCCCGGGCGTTGGTCTGTGTGGACTGCCGGGAGAGTCCGGAGTGTGTGCGGTGCAGCAATCGGCTCACTTATCACAGCGCAAATGAGCGGCTGATGTGCCACTACTGCGGTCATTCACAGCCGGTACCGAAACGATGCCCCAGCTGCGGCGGCCCGCTGAAACCCTTGGGGGTTGGCACCCAGAAGATCCAAGAAGAACTGGAGCTGGAGCTGCCGGACACGGAGATCCTCCGTATGGATGCCGATACCATCAATGCAGTCAACACCCACGAGAAAATGCTGAAGCGTTTTCAGGAGGAGAAGATCCCCATCCTGATCGGTACGCAAATGGTGGCAAAGGGGCTGAACCTGCCGGATGTGACACTGGTTGGTGTTCTGGATGCGGATCTGAGTCTATACTCCGGAAATTACCGTGCGGCAGAAACCACCTTTAATATGCTGACACAGGTGGTGGGACGCGCCGGACGAGGAGAAAGCGAAGGCCGTGCAGTGATCCAGACCATGTCACCCGGTCATCAGGTCATTACTCTGGGGGCCAGACAGGATTATGAGGGGTTCTACGATCAGGAGATCGGTTTGCGCCGGGTGATGCATCTGCCGCCCTTCGGTGACAGTGTGAGTATCACCTTTGTGGGAGAGAACGAGGCGGCAGTCCTGCGGGGAAGTGCCCTGTTCCGTGACAGCCTGTTGTCGTGGTTCCGGCAGAACCACTATGAAGAGAACTCATACACCCTGCTTGGGCCTGCCCCATGCCCGGTGATGAAAATAAATTATCATTTCCGCTATCGGCTGACCCTGCAGTGCCAAGCGGACAGATCACTCAGACAAACGCTGAGCGTGTTCCTGCGGCAGTTTATGCAGGATCGCCGCAACCGCGGGGTATCGGCATTTGTGGATGTGAACGGATACGAATAAGAAAGAGGCGTGTAATTATGGGATTGCGTAGAATTCATACAGATCAGGAACCAGCTCTGCATAAGGTATGCAAGCCGGTTACAAGTTTTGATAAGAAACTGGAACTGCTTTTGGACGATATGAAGGATACTCTGCTGGATGCCAACGGTGTGGGACTGGCTGCACCTCAGGTGGGGATCCTGCGCAGAGTCGTACTGGTGGACACCGGTGACGAAATTTTGGAGCTGATCAACCCGGAGCTGATCGAAACCTCCGGTGAGCAGGTGGGCGTGGAAGGATGCCTGTCCGTTCCGGGCAAGTACGGCATCGTCAAGCGTCCGATGATCGCAAAGGTAAAGGCACAGGATCGTCACGGAGAGTGGTTTGAGGCAGAAGGCGAAGAGCTGATCGCTCGGTGTTTCTGCCACGAGCTGGATCATTTGGACGGTATCGTATACACTCAGGTGATGGATCGCTTCCTCACAGAGGAAGAACTGGAGGAATTGTAATTACAGTTTGGAGGGATTCCATGCGCGTTGTATTTATGGGAACGCCGGATATTTCGGCGACATGTTTGAAAAAAATCATTGCAGACGGATTTGATGTGGTTGGCGTCTACACGCAGCCGGATCGCCCGAAGGGTCGTGGGATGAAACTGGTTCAATCCCCGACAAAGGAAGTGGCTGTGGCTCATGGGATCCCCGTATTTCAGCCGGAGAATTTCCGCAGCGAGGAGTCCGTGCAGCAGCTGCGGGAGCTGAAACCTGATATCTGTGCGGTAGTCGCCTATGGCAGGATCCTGCCCCAGAAGATTTTGGATGTGCCGACCCTTGGGTGCGTGAACATCCATGCCAGCATCCTGCCTGCCTATCGGGGCAGCGCACCCTATCAGTGGGCCGTTCTGGACGGACTGACGGAAACCGGTGTGACGGCACAGCACATGGTGCTGCAAATGGATGCAGGCGATGTGATCGATGTGGCGAAGACTCCCATCGGAGAGAATGAAACAGCCGGAGAGCTTTTAGACAAGCTGGCAGTTTTGGGAGCAGGCCTGCTGAGCAGGACGCTGACAAAATTCATGCAGGGGAAGGTAGAGGCAACGGTTCAGGATGAGTCTAAGGTCACTCTGGCGCCGATGCTTGATAAATCCATGAGCCCCATCGACTGGAGCAAGAGCGCTCAGCAGATCCACAACCATGTCCGCGGACTGCATCCGTGGCCGGTGGCTACGGCAGAGCTGGGCGGAACGAAGTTTAAGATCCATCAGACGGTTCTGGTGGATGGAACAACAGACAAGCCGGCAGGCATGCCGGTGGAGCTGAACAAGACCGGCTTGCGCGTCGCCTGCGGTGACGGCAGGATGGTGGAGATCCGTCAGCTCCAGGCAGAGGGCGGAAAGCGGATGGCTGCCCCGGATTATTTCCGCGGCCATCCCTTGGAGATTTGAGATGACCCCAAGACAGACGGCACTGGAGGTGCTGATCGGTTGCCGGAAGAAGGATGGGTGGTCTAACGCACTGCTGAAAGAGCAGATCGGACGGGCCAATCTGGATAAACGCGACGCAGCACTTGCCACAAGGCTGTGCTACGGGGTGCTGCAAAACCGCCTTCTGCTGGATAATTACTGCACGCAGCTGCTGACCGGAAAGCTGAAGGGACTTCGTCCCGTGGTTCGGGATATCCTGCATTTGGGGCTGTATCAGATCCTGCTGATGGACAAGATCCCCGATGCAGCGGCGGTGAATGAGTCCGTCGTATTGACCAAGCAGTACTGCAAACAGCAGGCGCATGCAGCCTCTCTGGTAAACGGCGTACTGCGCAATGCGGTGCGCCGGAAGGGAGAACTGAAACAGCCGGAGGATCTGGCGGTCAGGTATTCGCATCCTGAGGGACTTGTAAATCTGTTCCGCAGCTATGTCGGCGAGGAGCGGCTCGAGAACATGCTGAAAGCCAATAATGAGGCCCCGGAAACGGTGGTTCAGGTCAATCTCCTGAAAACCACACTGCCGCAGCTGATGCAGCGGCTGGAGCAGGAAGGGGTTCAGGCGAGAAAACATCCGTGGCTTGACAACTGCTTGGTGCTCAGCGGCACAGGAAACATCGACAAACTGCCGAGTTTTCGGGACGGCACCTTTTATGTGCAGGATGCGGCGGCAAAATTGGCAGTGGACTGCGCCGGGATCTCCGAAGGGGACTGGCTGATCACAGACTGCTGCGCATCCCCGGGAGGAAAAAGTTTTGCGGCAGCGATGGCTCTGGGCGGAAAGGGGAGGATCATTTCCTCGGATGTCCATGAGCATAAGGTCGCGCTGATGCAAAACGGTGCCGACCGTCTGGGCTTTTCCTGCATGCATCCACGGCAGTTCGATGCTACGATATTCGATGATGCACTGGAAAATCGTGTGGATGTGGCATTGGTGGATGTGCCGTGCTCCGGTTACGGCATCATTCGGAAAAAACCGGATATCCGGGAAAAGGATCCGGATACCATGAAGGAGCTGCCGGAGCTGCAGCTGCGGATCCTGAGCAATCAGGCGCGATATGTAAAGCCCGGCGGCGTGCTGCTGTATTCCACCTGTACACTGGTACGGCGTGAGAATGAGGGCGTTGTGGAGAAATTCCTGAAAGCAAATCCGGAGTTTTACACCGAGCCGCTGGAGCTGCCGGAGATATTTGGGAAAAATGAAAGCGGCATGCTCACACTTGTCCCGGGAGAGTATGACACCGACGGTTTCTTTATCTGCCGTATGCGGAGGAAAGTATGAATATCAAGGCAATGACATTACCTGAAATGACCCTTGCGCTGAAGGAATTGGGACAGCCGGCATTTCGGGCAAAGCAAATTTATACATGGCTGCACAAGGGTGTCCGCTCCTATGACGAGATGACGAATGTATCCAAGGAGCTGCGCAGCAAACTGGCGCAGGAGTACCCTTTCTATCCGCCGGAGGTGGTTCGCAGGCAGGAGTCCCAGAGAGATGGGACGATCAAGTACCTGTGGCGTCTGGCAGATGGGAATTGTGTGGAAACGGTGCTGATGCGGTATCATTACGGCAACACGGTCTGCATCTCGACGGAGGTGGGCTGCCGGATGGGATGCGCATTCTGTGCATCCACATTGGGCGGTCTGGTTCGCCGGTTGGAGCCTCAGGAGATGCTGGATCAAGTCCTGTTCACGCAGGTGGACTCGGGACTCCCGATTTCTCACATTGTGCTCATGGGCATCGGAGAGCCTCTGGATAATATGGATCATGTGATGCGGTTTCTGGAGCTGGTGAACAGTGCAGACGGCATGAACATCTCCATGCGCCATATCAGCCTGTCCACCTGCGGCTTGGTGCCCAAGATCCGGGAGCTTGCCGAGAAGAAATTACAGCTGACGCTTTCTGTTTCGCTGCATGCTGCAAATGATGACACCAGAAACGAGATCATGCCGGTGAACAAGGCGTATCCCACGGAGCAGCTGTTAGAGGCTTGCCGGGATTACTACAAGATCACCGGTCGCCGGATCTCTTTTGAATACGCAATGATCCACGGGGTCAACGACTCAGAGGCGGATGCAAGGCTGCTGCTCAAGCGGCTGAAGGGGCTGCCCGCACATATGAATCTGATCCCTCTGAATCATGTGGAAGAAAGTCCGCTGAAACCCAGCACAAGGGCTGCGGTTCAGCGTTTTCAGAAAATTCTGGAAGATGGCGGTGTTCCTGCAACGGTCAGACGCACCCTCGGCGGTGATATCGACGCATCCTGCGGACAGCTCCGTCGGAAATATAATCAGGAACATCAGGATCGATAAACAGGGAAGGAGGTACTTCCAATGCAAAGTTGGGGATTATCTGATACGGGCTGCATCCGCACCCAGAATCAGGACGCCTATCAAATCGTGCAGCTTGACCGGGACAGTTGGCTTTATGTGGTCTGTGACGGTATGGGCGGCGCGAAATCGGGCAATGTTGCAAGTGCGCTTGCCATTGATGTATTTGTTCAGGAGATCAGGCGCGTGCATAAAAACGCAATGAGCACCGAGCAGATCGGACAGATGCTGACAGGCGGTGTTAAACTTGCAAACTTTACTGTGTTTGAACAGTCGAGCCAGTTTGAAGAGTTTCAGGGAATGGGCACGACCCTGGTGGCAGCCTATGCCACAGGAAAAGATGTGACGATCATTAATGTGGGTGACAGCAGATGCTATATGGTCAACAAAGAGGGCATCCGACAGATCACCACGGATCATTCTCTGGTGCAGCGGCTGGTGAGCAAAGGCTCGCTGACGCCCGAGCAGGCGAAGAGCTTTCCGGGAAAAAACTATATTACCCGCGCCATTGGAACGGAACCTACTATCGAATGTGATCTGTTCTATGAGAAATTGGCTCGCGGAGATGCGCTGCTGCTGTGCAGCGATGGCCTGAGCGGAGTGGTCGATGAGCAGGAGATCCTGTTCGAAGTGATACATGGAGTCAATAAGGAAAATTGCTGCCAGCGGCTGTTGGATATTGCAAAAATGCGAGGCGCACCGGATAATGTAACCAGTATCCTGGTGCTGGCCTGAGCCGGTAGGTGAAAGGAGTAGGACAATGGAGAATGATAAATACATCGGCCGGCTTTTGGACGGTCGGTACGAGATCTTGGAAGTGATCGGGACGGGCGGCATGGCAGTCGTTTATAAGGCGCGATGCCATCGGCTGAATCGACTGGTCGCCATCAAGATTTTGAAGGATGACCTGTCACAGGACGAGGAATTCCGCCGCCGTTTCCATGCGGAAAGCCAGGCGGTTGCGATGCTCAGTCATCCCAATATTATGGCAGTGTATGATGTTTCGACCTCGGACGAGGCGGATTACATCGTTATGGAACTGATCGACGGCATCACCCTGAAGCAGTACATGGAAAAGAAGGGGACACTGAACTGGAAGGAAACCCTTCATTTCAGCATGCAGATCGCCAAAGCACTGGAGCATGCCCACAGCCGTGGAATCGTCCATCGGGACATCAAGCCTCATAATGTGATGGTGCTGAAAAACGGCAGTGTAAAGGTAACGGATTTCGGCATTGCAAGGATCATGTCCAAGAGCAATACCCTGACAAAGGAGGCTCTTGGTTCGGTGCACTACATCTCGCCGGAGCAGGCTAAGGGCGGCAGAGTGGATGTTCGGTCTGACCTGTACTCTTTGGGCGTGGTCATGTACGAGATGATGACAGGCAGAGCCCCTTATGATGGCGAGTCCCCTGTTGCAGTTGCAATTCAGCATATCAATGGCGGAGCGCCCATGCCCTCGACACTGAATCCCAATATCCCCGGCGGCTTGGAGCAGATCATTATGAAGGCGATGTCTATCGATCCGGATCAGCGATATGCCAATGCAACCGAAATGCTGTATGATATGGAGGAGTTCCGCAAAAACCCCAGTATCCTCTTCAATTTCGATGACAAATCCGATATTGATGCAGCGACCATGCTGAATAATATGGCACAGGCTCAGGAGCCGGTTCGGCCGGTGATGCCTGTTCAGCCCCGTACAACGGCAGAGCGTGTTGCAGGGGTGCGCCCGGATCGTCCGGAGTATCCGCCGCAGCAAAGACCTGCACAGCAAAGAGCGCCGCAGCAAAGACCGCCTCAGTCCCAGCAGCGCAATCGTCCGGGAACAGACCCCAGAAGAGTGAACCGGGAAGGGGATCCCAGACGGATGCCGGATGCAGGACGCAGTCCCAATCCCAACCGCGCAGCCAGACAGCGTTCGGAGGAAGAACAGGAAAACCGGAATCGCAATATTACCGTGGCAGTGGCTGTCTGCTCGGCTGTGGCAGTGGTTGCGATCCTGATCTTCTTGGTGGCGCTGCTGAATGGCGGATTGTTCCGAAACAATACGGAAATGACAGCCGTCCCCAATCTGGTGGGTAAGATCTATGCGGAAGTGGATCGCAAGGCATATCCAAACATTGAGATCGTACAGGGTGACCGCGCATTCAGTGACGAGTATGCAGAAGGTGTGATCATGGATCAGAAACCTAAGGCAAAGGAACAGCTCCCTGTCGGCGGACAGCTGACGGTTTATGTCAGCATGGGACCGGAGAAGGATGAGCTTTCGCCCATTGCCGATCTGACCGGAATGACCAAGGATGCAGCGCAGAACTATCTCAATGCGCTGAAGGGAGATTTGGTTGCAAAGTTTGAGGAAGTCTTTGATGATACCATCAAAGAAGGACAGGTGGTCAAGACCGATCCGGCTAAGGGAACACAGCTTGAGCGCGGGCA
>JARHYV010000232.1 GCA_029258495.1 Faecousia sp.
CAGGCAGATCGCTGAGAAATTTGATGCAGCTCCGAACTATTCCAGTCAAAACATTCGCTACTGCGAGAAGGACGAACCCCATGTATCCTATGACAACATGGGGCGTGGTGCTATGGACTCCATTGAACAGCTGCTGAAGGATACGATTGAGAAAGAAGACGATCCAGTCTGGAAAATGTGGGAGGAAGTCTGTAATGAAAAATAAAAGGCTGCGCAAAGAATATACATCTCAGTTTTATAAAGGGAACAAGCTCCTGTTTTCTGTCGTTTTGCTTGTGACCCTGCTTACCGGTTCTCTCAACCTTGGGATCACATGGATCCTACAGCAGATACTCGATGCCATCTCCGGCGAAACAGGCGCACTTTCTTTCTCTGTTCTGGGGCTTTATACTCTGGGGATCGTTCTGCTGATCGTGCTGTTCAAGCTGATCATGTATGGAACAGAACCGCGGTTTATGCGCCGGGCAATGCTGCAATACAAGAATTACGCATTCGGGAAACTGACAAAAAAGAGCATCTGCGCCTTCCGGCAGGAAAACACTGCCGAATATCTCTCCCGATTTTCAAATGATCTGAATACCGTGGAAACAGATTATCTGAATGCGCAGTTCAAGATCGGCAGCTATCTCATCGAGGCACTCGGCGCACTGATCCTAATGCTGTATTACAATCCGGTCATGGCAGTGGTCGCCATCGCATTTTGTATCCTTCCGATCCTTGCGGCAGCAGCTGCCGGAAATCGCATGGAACAAGCTGAAAAAATGGTATCCAAGGAAAATGCGGGGTTTCTTTCCACCCTTCGGGATGCACTCAGCGGTTTTCCTGTAATGAAGAGCTTTCAGGCGGAAACGGAGATCACGCGGCTCTTCGATCAAAGCAGCAATCATACAGAGGCAGCAAAGTTCCGCAAGCGCAAACTGAGCACCATTCTGTACATGATCGGCGCAGTTGCCGGAGTGACCGCTCAGCTTGGAACATTCCTTGTGGGAGGGCTCCTGAGAAAATCCGGTCATCCAATCACACCGGGCGAGCTGGTAGCCTTTATCACCCTGACCGGTCTTTTCATCGAGGCGATCCGGGAACTGCCTGCACTGATTGGAAAATGCAAAGCAGCATTGGCGCTTGTTGATAAGCTGGCTGCATCCATGCAGGAAAATGTGCACGATGAAGGCAGGGATATCCCCTTCCCCTCCGACTGCCCGATCACGGTATCTGACCTCAGCTTTGCATACGATCCCGAAAAGCCTGTACTCAGCCACATCAGCTACACCTTTGAGTCCGGAAAGAGCTATGCCATTGTTGGCGCATCCGGCAGCGGCAAATCCACTCTGCTGCAGCTGCTTATGGGCGGAAACCCCTATGAGGGGAGCATTGCCTACGATGGTCACGAGTTGCAAACGATCAGCAGCAAATCGCTGTTCAATCTGATTTCTATGATCCAACAAAATGTGTTCGTATTTAATGCCACGATCCGAGAAAATATCACCATGTTCAAGACATTTCCTAAAGAAATGGTGGATCGGGCAATCAGGCTGTCCGGACTCTCCGCTCTGATTGCCGAAAAAGGTGAAACCTACATATGCGGCGAAAGTGGCTGCAATCTTTCCGGCGGAGAAAAACAGCGGATCGCCATTGCACGCAGTCTTCTGCGGAATGCGCAGATCCTATTGGCTGATGAGGTCACTGCTGCACTGGATGCAGGAACTGCCTATCAGGTCAGCAGTGCGATCCTTGATCTGCAGGATATGACACGGATCGTTGTGACACATACATTGGATGCCTCCCTGCTGTGGCGATACGATGCGATCCTCAGCATAAAATCCGGCAGGATCATCGAAAGCGGTTCCTTTGATGAGCTGATGAACCAAAAGGGGTATTTTTATTCTCTTTACACTGTATCTCAGTGAAGTTCATGCGCATTCATATCCGTAGAATATTTTTTCATAAATTCTGCCCCCGTCTGTCCCATCGACAAACGGGGGCTCAGGCATATATGACAGACTTCTGATTTCGTTTTCTGAAGTAGACTTCACATTTTCCTTGACAACATACGGGCCGTTTGATATTATGAAGTTAACTTTACAAGAAGTAAACTTCATATATTGGAGGATATGATGAAAACAAAGGTTAAGGAATTGCGGACAGCGGCAAAGATGACCCAGCAGCAACTGGCTGATTTGGTTCATGTATCTTCCCGCACCATCATTTCCATTGAGAAAGAGCAATACAGTCCATCCCTTATGCTTGCATATCGGATGGCGCAGATATTCGGTGTGACCGTGGAAGACCTATGCTGCTTGCAGGAAAACAAGGAATTGGAGGATTTGCAATATGAAGATCTATAACAAGAAAGCATTCTTACAAGGTATCTTTATTCTG
>JARHYV010000048.1 GCA_029258495.1 Faecousia sp.
TCTCACAAACACTATAATGATAGCACTTTGAATAGGGCAGTACAACGGCAAACCTCTACAAATTATGAACGAACTTTTCGTATATAACTGCTTTTTTATACAATGGCTCATGGAATAGCGAAAGGGAGAGATATCCCATGGATCGGAAAGGAAAGAAAAAAGAGGAGCCGAAACATTCGGCTCCTCTGAGGGTAAATCCAATGCATCTGCCTGCATCCGAAGGTCAAAGCAGGGGAAAATGCAGACAAGGTGCAGAGTTTCCTCTGCACCTTTGCCTTAAAAGTATGAATATTTAACCTAAATAGGGGGAAAAAGCTTACTTGAAGTAACGGTTCAGCAGACCCTGCAGAGCCTTGCCGTGGCGAGCCTCGTCACGAGCCATCTCGTGAACGGTGTCGTGGATTGCATCCAGACCGTTCTTCTTAGCGCATGCAGCCAGATCGAACTTGCCCTGAGTTGCGCCGAACTCGCAGTCAACGCGCCATGCCAGGTTGTCCTTGGTGGTGGACTTCATGTTGGGCTCCAGATCCTCGCCCAGCAGCTCTGCAAACTTGGAAGCGTGCTCTGCCTCTTCGAATGCAGCCTTCTCCCAGTACAGACCGATCTCGGGGTAGCCCTCACGATGAGCGATGCGAGCCATGCACAGGTACATGCCGACTTCAGCGCACTCGCCGTTGAAGTTAGCCATCAGCTGATCGAAGATGAACTTCTTGTCTTCCTCGGAGATGTCGGGGTTGTTCTTGACGGTCTTTGCATAGATGCCGTACTCGTGCTCAGCAGCCAGCTTGGTGGTGTCCATCAGCTTGAACTTGGAGCCGTCAACCTTACATACGGGGCACTTGAAATCAGCGGGGATGGACTCGCCTTCGTAAACATAGCCACAAACGGGACATACAAACTTCTTCATAATAAATAACCTCCAAAAGTAATGTAAATATATAGATTTTAGTTTTAACGAATGGAAATGATGGGTATTATTCAGTTACTTCCTCGAATACATCGACACCCAGGCCGCACAGGGGGCACAGGAAATCTTCGGGCAGCTCGTCGCCTTCGTAGATGTAACCGCAAACAGTGCAAACAAATTTCTTCATGACAATTTCTCCTTTTAATAATAGTTGTATTGTTTAGATTGGGCCGCTACATTTGGAACAAGTTCCAAAAAATGTCAGCATACATTGTTCCACCACTGCACCGGCTTCGGATGCAGCCTTGTTGCACAGCAGCTCGGGAACATTCAGTTCCGTGAGATCCACGATCTCACCGCATGTGCTGCAAACAAAGTGGACATGGGGGACTACCGTGCCATCGAAACGCTCCACACCGTTGACAGTGCCAAGGCTCTGGATCAGGCCCTGCTGCTTGAACAGTGCAATGTTCCGGTAAACCGTCCCCAGGGACAAATCCGGAATTTCTTTCTTCAGCTCCGCATAAACGGTCTCGGCTGAAGGGTGCTGGTCCGTATGGCGTAGGTAGGAAAGAATGGCATCCCGCTTGCGGAAGTGCTTAGAATTCTGTTCCATAGAAACCTCTCAGTCGTTATTTGATTTGGATCAGCGCTACATGAGAATGATTCTCATTCACGCCAATATATTAGCATATGGTTCCGCATTTGTAAAGAGGTTTTTCAAAAAATTTTTTATTTTCTTGATTTTGTATATTTTGATGAAAAGACTGTCTTTATATATGGATTTGCTCTTGATTTTTGTTAGTTATAACATTATAATGGTTCTGTAATGGAAAATGAGGGAGGTATGCAGTTGGGCGAGCTGATTGCAGTCCTGTCCGGCAAGGGCGGGACAGGAAAAACATCCGTGTGTGCAGGCATCTGCACGGCACTGGCAAAGGACGGTTTCGATGTCCTTGCCATCGACTGCGATATCGGACTGCAGAATTTGGATATCTCCCTTGGCATGTCCGATTGCGGAGCAATTTCCTTTATAGATGTATGCGAGGGCGGCTATGGTGTGGATCAGGCTGCCGTGCATCCCAAATTTGAACATCTCCGGTTTTTGACCGCTCCGGTGAACCGCAGTGCCGAGTCCATCGAGCTCGAGTCCTTCGGGCGGATGCTCCAGACTGCTAAAGATACATATGATTATGTGTTTCTGGATGCCCCTGCCGGGATCGATGCCGGATTTGAACTGGCGGCGAAATTTGCCGAGCGGATCCTGCTTGTGACCAGTGCCGATCCTGCCGCCGTGCGCGATGCTGCCAGAGCAGGGGAGCGTCTGGAGGAAATGGGCAAGGCAGACATCCGGCTGATCGTCAATCGGGTCAACAGCAGATTGTTTTCCAATATGTCGGTCACAGTGGATGATGTGATGGACACGGCCGGACTTCCCCTGATCGGGGTGGTGCCGGACGACCAGAATGTGACGCTTGCGGCGGCTTTTTCCAAGCCTCTGCTGCTGCAGACCAGACGCGGCGCTGCCCGTGCCTGTGTCAGCATTGCCAAGAGATTACGGGGGATCCGAGTGCCCCTTTCTATTTAATGTATAAGGAGTGACAACGAGTGAATATTGCATTTTTGGCTCACGACAAGAAAAAGGAACTGATGGTGCAGTTCTGCACCGCTTATAAGAGCATCCTTTCCAAGCATAATTTGTTTGCAACTGCCACCACCGGTCGGCTGATCGCGGACAACACCGGTCTGCCCATTACCATGCTGCTGAGCCACAAGCAGGGCGGTCATCAGCAGATCAACGCTCGTATCGCATATAATGAGATCGATCTGGTGCTGCTGTTCACCGATCCCAACACCACCGATCCCTGGGACGATGCCCAGATGATCGAAACCATCCGCCATTGCGACAAGCACAATGTGCCCATCGCCACCAATCTGGCAAGCGCCGAAATGGCGATCATGGGTCTGCAGCGGGGTGATCTGGACTGGAGAGAGATGCTCCACACCAAGCCCAGATTTTGATTTTCGTGCACCGATCCTCAGATGCCGCCCACCGATTTCAGGCGGGCGGCTCTTGTTTTTTCAGAGAAAGGAATTGATTTTATGGATATGATCAAACCCCGGACACTGTCCGGTTTTATGGAATTGCTCCCGGGAAAGCAGGCTCAGATGGAGCGCATGATGGAGATCCTCCGCAAGACCTATGCCCTCTACGGCTTTGCACCTCTGGACACCCCGATCATCGAGGATGCTCAGATCCTGCTCGCAAAAGGCGGCGGCGAAACCGAAAAGCAGATCTACCGCTTTGCCAAGGGGGACTCCGATCTTGCCATGCGCTTTGACCTGACGGTTCCCCTGGCAAAATATGTCGCCCTGCACTATAATGATCTTGCATTTCCCTTCCGTCGGTACCAGATCGGCAAGGTCTATCGGGGTGAGCGTGCTCAGCGCGGCAGATTTCGGGAATTCTATCAGGCGGATATCGACATCGTCGGCGACGGCAAGCTGGATATCCTGAATGAGGCAGAGATCCCTTCCATTATTTACCAGATCTTCAAGGCATTTGGTCTGAGCCGGTTCCAGATCCGGGTGAACAACCGCAAGATCCTGAACGGCTTTTACGCCATGCTCAGCCTGAGTGAGAGAGCCGGCGATATCATGCGCACCGTGGACAAGCTGGACAAGATCGGTGCGGACAAGGTGCGCACCATTTTGGTGGAGGATTGCGGCATTTCTCAGGAGGATGCACAGGAGATCCTGAAATTTATTGCCATTTCCGGCACCAATGCTCAGGTGCTCAGCGCACTGGAAGGCTATCGGGGACGCAGCGAGATCTTTGATCTGGGTCTGGACGAGCTGAAGGCTGTCACCGAAAATCTCGGCGCATTCGGTGTTCCCGAGGAGAATTTTGCGGTGGATCTGACCATTGCAAGAGGTCTTGATTACTACACCGGCACCGTGTATGAAACCACACTTCTGGATCATCCGGAAATCGGCTCGGTGTGCTCAGGCGGTCGATATGACAATCTGGCAGGCTATTACACCGACAGACCGCTGCCCGGTGTGGGCATTTCCATCGGATTGACCAGACTGTTCTATGTTCTGGATGAGCAGGGGCTGCTCAACCCTGAGATGAACAGCGCACCTGCCGATGCACTGGTGATCCCCATGACCGATGACCGCTGCGCTGCCATTTCTCTGGCACAGAGCCTGAGAAATCAGGGGGTTCGGGTTCAGGTCTACGGCGAACAGAAGAAATTCAAGCAGAAGATGAGCTATGCCGACAAGCTGGGCGTACCCTATGCCATTTTGTTGGGCGAAGACGAGATTGCAGCAGGGAAGTGCTCGGTGAAGGATCTGCGTACCGGTGTTCAGGTGACCGTTTCGGCACAGGAGGCAGCGGAGCTGATCCTTGCGGATGTGAAAAAGAGCGGCTCCAGTGCCGTGATCTTGGAGAAGTAAGATGTATCTTTCCATCGGACAGGATATGGCGGTTCGGGAAAGCTCGATCATCGGCATTTTCGATCTGGATAACACCTCCACCTCCTACAAAACCAGAGAATTTCTCACGGCTGCAGAGAAGGAGGGGCAGGTGGTTCCCTGTGATGAGCTGCCAAAATCCTTTATTCTAACGGCAGAATACGGCATTCCCAGAGTGTATCTCACGGAATATAATGCAGCGACCCTTGAAAAACGGCTGAAATGAGGCATTATTCGGTACACCGTTGCTGAAAATTGTGAAAAAACCACCGATGTGATGTTCACATCGGTGGTTTTTTGCTCAAATAACGGGATCTCCTTGCGGCAATTCCGTGAGTGGGGCAAATCGATAGCCCATTTCCTCCCATTTTGTCAGGAGCTCATCGAGGATTTCTGCGTTGGTCTTGGAGGTTGCGTGGAGCAGGACAACGGCGCCGTTATGGATGCGACCCGTGAGTTTTTCCATGGCATGCGCATGGGATGGCTGCTTGTTATTGTCCCAATCTGCATAGGCAAGGCTCCAGAATATGGTCTTATACCCCATTTTTTGGGCCATTTCCAGATTTTCCTGACTGTATATCCCCTGAGGCGGACGGTAAAATTTCTGCATTTGCTGACCGGTGGTTTTTTGATACAGGTCTTCGAGGTCGCTTAGCTCTTTGGAGAAAGCGTCAAAATCCGACAGCTTGCTCATATCCGGATGGTGCATGGTGTGATTTCCCACGATGTGCCCTTCCTCCACCATGCGCCGGACAAGATCTGCATTTTTCTCGATATAATTTCCGACGAGAAAGAAGGCGGCAGGTGCATGATGCTTTTTCAGCGCATCGAGAATTTCAGGAGTGCATCCGTTTTCGTATCCTGCGTCAAAAGTTAGATAAATGACCTTTTCTTCCGTGTTTCCTAGATAATATCCATCAAATTTCTTCAAATCCGATACACTTGCAGGCCCGGCAGGCGGCTGACCCTCCACCGGAAAAGATAGTCCCCAGTTTCCTGTTTCTAAAATTTCTCCCGAGAAACTCATAAATAGCAGTACACCGCACAGAACGATTGCCAGAACGATGATTGCGATGTCTATTTTCTTCATAAAAATCCCCTCCCGATTGATTCTACGCCCGGGAGGGGATTTTATGACATGTATGGATTACTGATTTTTCAGGAATGCGTCGATGGATGCTGCACCCTTCTTGCCGGCGCCCATGGCCAGAATAACGGTAGCAGCGCCGGTAACGGCATCACCACCGGCAAAAACGCCTTCACGGGTGGTCATTTCGTCTTCGTTGACGATCAGACAGCCCTTGCGGTTGGTTTCCAGACCGGGAGTGGTGGAGCGGATCAGGGGGTTGGGGCTGGTGCCCAAGCTCATGATCACGG
>JARHYV010000248.1 GCA_029258495.1 Faecousia sp.
CATTGGTGTGTCCATGGGACGAGTGATTTGGGTCTGCGCATCTGATGTACTTGCATTTGGCCGTGAGGAAAAGATCGTCAATGTTCAAATCGATAACGATGATACACTTGAGGATATTGCCCAGAAACTTTATGAAGGCGGCTTGATCCGGTATCCCGGGCTGTTCAAGCTCTATGCCGGTTTTACCGATGCCAGAGAGGAGATCGGTTCCGGCAACTTTGCGTTGAATACGCTCTATGACTATCACGCATTGGTGAATTCCATGAACGGCTACTATACCTCCGAGGAAGAAGTCACGGTGCTGATCCCGGAAGGCTATACCTGTGCGCAGATCTTTGCTCTGCTTGAGGAACAGGGTGTTTGCTCGGCGGAGGAGCTTGAGAATTATGCCAAAGACGGCGAACTGGAGGATTACTGGTTCCTGGAAAATGTGAACCGTGGAGACAAGTATTCTCTGGAGGGTTTCCTGTTCCCGGATACTTATGAATTCTACGCCAATTCCAGTGCAAAGCGCGTACTTGGGAAGATGTTGGATAACTTCGACAAGCGCTTTACAGAGGAAATGCGCGAATCTGTGGACTCGCTGAATGAATATCTTGCATCCCGTATGAGCAATAACGGTTACAGCGAGGAATACATCGAAGCACATAAAATGTCGGTGCGTGATGTGGTGACGGTTGCCTCTCTGATCGAAAAAGAAACCGCAGGTAGCGATGAAAGCCCCAACATTGCCTCTGTCATTTATAACCGTCTTACCAACGAGGACGAATGGCCCTATCTGAATATCGATGCGGCACTGCTGTATGCGATTGGACATCGGGAGGAGATTTCCGTTGATGACAAGCAGGTGGATACCCCTTATAACACCTATCTGTATCCGGGACTGATCCCCGGCCCCATCGCAAATCCCGGTCTGAACAGTCTGAAGGCTGCACTGGATCCCAACGATACGGATTACTACTGCTATGCACTGGATCCTGAGGAAGGCACACACCACTTCTCTAAGACACTGGAAGAGCACAATGCCTTCCTGGAAAGCTTGGGTGAATGATGATGGGAAAGCTTGAACTGTTAAGCCCGGCAGGGGATATGGAACGGCTTGAGATGGCGGTGCTTTATGGAGCGGACTCTGTGTATCTTGCCGGAACCAGCTTTGGCATGCGCTCTTTCGCGGGGAATTTTTCTCCGGAGGAGCTGCCAAAGGCTGTAAAGGATGCCCATGAGCATGGTGTCAAAGTCCATGTGACCGTGAATACCCTGCCCCGAAACGAGGAGGTCGTGAGCCTTCCGGAGCATCTGGAGCGTCTGGATGCTGCCGGAGTCGATGCGCTGATCCTTGCGGATCTGGGCGCGTTCACAATGGCGGGGAAATATGCCCCCCATTGTGTGCGCCATGTATCCACGCAGCAGTCCATCGCAAACTACGAATGTGCCCAGAGTTGGTTTGATCTGGGGGCAAAGCGTGTCGTCCTTGCGCGGGAGCTGAATTTGGATGAGATCCGCACCATCCGAGAGAAAACATCCAAGGAACTGGAGATCGAAACCTTCGGTCACGGAGCTATGTGCGTGAGTTATTCCGGAAGATGTCTGCTGTCCAATTATATGACCGGGCGTGACTCCAACCGAGGAGCCTGTGCGCAGCCCTGCCGATATCAGTACGCGCTGATGGAGGAGAAGCGTCCCGGAGAGTATTTTCCTGTCTTTGAGGATGAGGGCGGCACCTATATCATGAATTCCCGTGATATGTGCATGATTGACCATATTGACGATCTGATGGATGCAGGCGTGGACTGCATCAAGATCGAGGGGAGAGCAAAATCAGCCTATTATGCGGCCATTGTGACGGGTGCATACCGCCATGTGATCGACGATGTAGCTGCCGGACGGCAGCCGGATCCGGTTTGGCGGGATGAGGTCGATCATGTTTCTCACCGAATTTACTCCACCGGATTTTACTATGGAGAACCGGGGCAATACACGGACAATTCCCGGTATATCCGTCAGTGGCAGATTTGTGCGATTGTAGAAAGCTGTGACGAAAACGGTGTTGCGACATGCTCTCTGCGCAATAAGTTCAGCAAGGGGGATGAATTGGAGGTCGTCGGCCCGGATCAGCGTCCCTTTAGCTTTGCTGTGGGCGAAATGCGTGATGCGCAGGGGACCGATCTGGATGAACCCAGAACCCCGCAAATGGTGTTTACTGTCCGGCTGCCGCAGCAGGTTCCTGCAAAATCCATTTTGCGCAGAGCGGTTGATCTATCGGCAAAATAAACTGAGCTTTGAGTGCCTCAGATCAAGCACTCTGATGGATTTTATAGATGAAAAAACGGTACCATTCATTTCAGAATGGTACCGTTTTTATGGTTTTGGAAGGTGAAGCGTGCAAAAGCGATTTCCGGTGGCTTACAGCTGGATCAATCCGGCATCTACCATTTTTTGCAGACTCATCAGGATGCCGAGCTTTGCATGCAGCCATGTCAGACCGCCTTGGAAATAAACCGCGTAAGGCTCACGGATGGGGCCGTCGGCGGACAGCTCGATGGAGCTGCCTTGAATAAAGGCTCCGGCAGCCATGATGACCTTGTCGTTGTATCCCGGCATATCCCAAGGCAGGGGGACTGCAAAGCTATCCACGGGAGCGGCAGCCTGAATGCCCTGACAGAAGGCGATCATACCTGCCTCGCTGCCCAGTTCCACAGCCTGAATGATATCATGACGCTCTTCGTCGGCACTGGGAACACAGCG
>JARHYV010000250.1 GCA_029258495.1 Faecousia sp.
ACTTCATCGTCTAATCTAGTTGTTGCGTTATTATCTAAATATATTTTCATTATTTTCATCTCCTATATGTCGTTAGACTCTTTTCCAGAAGGGATCTCGGTGCCGATTTTGATGTATCACGCGGTCAGTGATGATCTCTGGGGATATTCAGAGCTGTTCGTAAGTCCATCTGATCTGGACGAACAGCTGGCTTATCTGGTAGAGAACGGGTACGATCCGATCTTCTTTGAAGATCTCGGACATTTGGAGGATTATGACAAGCCCGTCATCCTTACATTTGATGACGGATATCTGGACAACTATACAGAATTGTACCCTCTGCTGCAAAAGCACAATGTAAAGGCTACCATCTTCATCATTACCTCCGTCATGAGTGTCAGCGAACACAGCATGACCAAGGAGCAGGTCAAGGAGCTGTCCGATTCGGATCTGGTATCCATCCAGAGCCACACGCTTACCCATCGGGAGCTTTCAACCCTGACCGACGAGGAGCAGCTGGAAGAAATCAGAGATTCCAAATGGCACGTTGCCAGGATCACCGGCAGAGAGCCGCATGTCCTGTGCTATCCAACCGGAGAACGCAACTCGGTCACTCAGGAGCTGACCGCGCAGTATTACAATTTCGGTATCGATATGAACGGCGGACTGTACACCACCGGTGAAGACACCACATCCATCAGCCGCTACTATGTGAGCCGTTCTACCACTCTGGGAGAATTCGCCTCTATGGTTTCCCCTGCCGGACAGTAAACAGTCATGATATCCCAATACACAAAACGGAGTGTATCAAATGTTGATACACTCCGTTTTGCGATGCAGGGTTTCATCAGCTATGCATTGACAAACCAATCGGCAACGATATCCTCGTGGGTCACCACGATCTCGATATCAGCAAGCTCTTCTTTTGAGAAGAACCTAAGTTCCTTGGATTCCCTGCTGATCTGCATTTGGGGATATTCCTCCAGCTCCAAGCCAAAAACCACAATGACCATCCGCCAGACGCTGCCGTCCTGAAATGCCGCAATTCTCCCCGGTTCTCCGTAGGAACGCAATCGGTGCAGCTGGGATTCCCGGATCCGGATCCCCAACTCTTCACGGATCTCTCGAACCATCGCCTGCGATTCCCGTTCCCACTTTTTTACACCGCCGCCGACCAAGCCCCATGTGTCAGAGTCAGATCTCCGTTCCAGCAAGAGCTTTCCCTTGCATGTGATGATCGCATTTGCGCCAAGATGTGCCCCCATAGTGGGCTTTGGTGCATTGGGATCTCCTCGGTAAAAGGTCACAATAGGCATAGATATTTACCCCCTTTTCTTACAGTCTACCACATTCCCGGCAGACATGCCACCGTTGATTTCCGCGCTATGTCATTGACACCTCACAAAATATCACATATAATCCTCTTAAAAAGCTCGGAGGCGGTTTTATGATCTCGAATTACAAGCCAAAACTCACCTTATACGAAACGCAAAATGCCATTGGCTTTATCAAGCAGGATTTTCAGCACGAGCTCTCCAGACGGCTCCACCTGATCCGTGCAACGGCGCCGCTGTTTGTTGACCCTGCCACCGGACTCAACGACGATCTAAGCGGTATCGAGCGTCCCGTCTGTTTTGACATCCCCGGTATCCCGGAGATCGGCGGTGCTCAGGTGGTGCACAGCCTTGCCAAATGGAAACGGCAGGCTTTGGGGCAGTATGGCTTTCAGGTGGATACCGGACTCTATACGGATATGAATGCCATCCGCCGGGACGAAACCCCCGATGCGCTGCATTCGATCTATGTGGATCAGTGGGACTGGGAGAAGGTCATCACCCAGCAGATGCGCACAGAGCAGCTGCTGCGGCAGACCGTGCAGGACATCGTGGATGCCATTTGCTCAACACATACCGCCTTAAAAACGATCTACCCCCAGATTTCTGTGACACTCTCCCGTGCCGTCAGCTTTATCTCTACGCAGGAATTGGAAGATCTGTACCCGGAATTGACCGCAAAGGAAAGAGAAAATGCCTATGTTCAGGAGCATCCCACGACCTTTATCACGAAGATCGGCGGCAGATTAAAAAGCAGCAGCCGGCACGACAGTCGCGCTCCGGATTATGACGACTGGAACCTGAACGGCGATCTGATGTTCTGGGATCCGATCTTGGAATGTGCAGTGGAAATATCAAGCATGGGCATCCGTGTGGACAGCGAACGGATGCGTGAGCAATGTCACGAGCTTGGCTGTGAAGACCGACTCTGCCTTCCCTTTCATCAGGATGTGCTCTCCGGCAGACTGCCTCTGAGCATGGGCGGAGGCATCGGCCAGAGCCGCCTGTGTATGCTGATGCTCGGAAAAGCGCACATCGGAGAGGTGCAGGTCAGTCTGTGGCCCAAAGAAATGATCGATGCGTGCCGAGCGCAGAATATTATTTTGCTCTAATACCCCAAAAGGCTCCTGTCGTGCTGACAAGGAGCCTTTTGCTATCCCTTTTGGGTCAGATACCATCTGTGTCCACGCACAAGGTACTTCAGATCAAACATCCACGCTTGGTTTCCTATGGCAGCCCGGCATCGGTAAATCGTTGCCTCTGCACCGGTGTGCCGCACCTGAGTCATGCAGACGATCTCATCAATATCCACACGCTCAAGAGTTTGCTCCGGCTGTTCCATACGAAACCGAAGGGGTCGGATCTCGCCATCAGATGAACAGATGCAGATCACATCCACAGGTATGTTTTTTTCCGGCATTGCACGATCCTCCTTTTTGTTTCCTCCATTATAGTACATTTGTTCGA
>JARHYV010000001.1 GCA_029258495.1 Faecousia sp.
AAAGGATGCACTTGCAGAATCTTCCTCCGCCTTTTTCGCGTCAGCAGACAGCCGATCCAGTTTGTCCAGCCCGACAGCAACCTCGATCCCCAGCACATCGTCCATCAGCTCCAGAAAAATTCTGTCATTCTCCGACTGCACGCGCAGCGGCTCCAGCTGCAGTTCCAGTTCTGATACCTTGTCACCGATGCGGAGCAGGTTGTCCTCCGTATGCGCAAGCTTTCGCTCGGTTTCCTCTTTGCGGTGGCGATATTTTGAAATACCTGCCGCCTCTTCAAAAATTTCACGGCGATCTCCGCTTTTCAGCGAGAGGATCTCGTCGATCCTGCCCTGACCGATGTTGGAGTAGCCTTCGCGTCCCAGACCCGTATCCATGAACATCTCATGGATGTCCTTCAATCTGGCTGATTGCCGATTGATGTAAAATTCCGAGTCCCCAGAGCGATAATACCGCCGGGTGACCATCACCTCATCTGCATCATACGCAAGGGAACGATCGGAATTATCCAGCGTGAGCGTTGCCTCAGCAAAGCCCACCGCGCTGCGTTTCTGGGTTCCGCCGAAAATAACATCCTCCATCTTCGCACCACGCAGTGTTTTGCTGCTCTGTTCACCCATGACCCAGAGGATCGCGTCAGAAATATTTGATTTTCCGGATCCATTCGGCCCGACAATAGCGGTGATATCATCGCCAAAGCGGATCAGCGTCTTATCCGGGAAGGACTTAAAGCCCTGAACTTCCAATGATTTCAGATACACAGCATAACCTCAAATTTCATTATTGAATTACTCTATTTTACCAATAATCCATATAAATTGCAAGAAAATCTTTGAAATACGCACAGAAAAAGCACTGCCCCGGAGGCAGTGCTTTTTCGTCACGACGAAATTCCGAATAATTTCTCCAGTGCTGCTCTGGCAGCATCCTGTTCTGCGCGTTTTTTGCTTGTTCCTGTGCCATTTCCGACACATTCACCGTTCAAACAGACCTCCACGCAGAAATGCTTATCGTGGTCGGGGCCGGTCTCACCTGTCAGGTGATAGCTCAAAACCTGATTTTTCTTCTGCTGAACACGCTCCTGCAATGTAGTCTTGTAGTCGGCATTGTGATATTTCACAACCGGAATGTCACTCAGCACAAATGTTTTCACAAAACCAAACGCGGCATCATAGCCCCCATCCAGGTAGCATGCAGCGATCACCGACTCCACCGCATCTGCAAGGATCGAATTGCGGTTTCTTCCACCGCCCTGTTCCTCTCCGTGCCCAAGCATCAGGTGTTTTCCCAGATGGATCTTATTTGCAATCACAGCCAGACTCTGTTCGCAAACCATATCCGCCCGCATCCGTGTCAACTCACCCTCAGGGCGATCCGGAAAATTGCGGTACAGATGATCTGCAACGATCATACCCAAAATCGAGTCACCGAGAAACTCCAGACGCTCATTGCTCTTCAGGCTGTTGTGAAAGCGTTCGTTTGCATACGAGGAATGGGTAAGCGCATTTTCCAACAGGCTCAGATTCTGAAACCGATACCCGATCGCACTTTCCAACTCTTTAATCATGATTTTCGATCTCCTTAGCAGCCGAGATCTGTCTGAGCATGTGCTCCAATTCCTGAGTCATATCACGCTTGGCAGAGGTCACCGCCTGTCCTACCGCATTCCGGAAGGCCAGACGATCCGACGAGCCGTGCGCCTTGATCACAGGCTTTTTGATACCAAGCAGCTGTGTGCCGCCGATCTCCCGATAATCCAGCAGTTTCATCATATTGCGGATACCGCCCTTGCACAGCACTGCGCCCAGCATGGTGGCTGCATTTGATTTGAACATTTTTTTCATGGCAGAGCCCATGAACATGGCAGTGCCTTCAATGGATTTCAGCAACACATTGCCGGAAAATCCGTCGCACACGACCACATCCACTGCTCCCAGCGGGACATCACGGGCTTCTACATTGCCCACAAAATGAATGAGTCCCTGCTCTTTGGCATCAGACAACAACTCATAGGCCTCCAGCTGTAAAGGTGTGCCCTTGGACTCCTCTGTGCCGATATTCAACAGTCCCACCTTGGGGTTTTCAATTCCCAAAGAATTTTTTGCATACAAAGAGCCCACCAGCGCAAATTGCAGCAGGAACTCCGGGGTGCACTCGGCATTGGCGCCGCAGTCCACGATCAGCGTCTTTCCGCCTGCTTTGTTCGGAATCGCCGGCGCCATTGCCGCACGGCGGATGCCCTTTACGCGCTTGACCACCAGTGTGGCTCCGGTCAGCAG
>JARHYV010000171.1 GCA_029258495.1 Faecousia sp.
GACGGAACCCACGAGGAGCTGATGAAAAACTGCGCAGTATATCGAGAGATCGCTCGTTCTCAGCTTTCCGAAGCAGAACTCGCCCAGTAAAGGAAGTGATAACATGAAAAAACAAAATATGTTTGCATCCCTTGGTAAAGTATTTGCCTATATGAAAAGCAAGGTGCCTATGATCATCTTTGCCATGATTTTGGCCATTCTGGGTGCCATCCTGACGATTGTCGGCCCCGATCAGATCGGTAAGATCACAAATCTGATGCAGGCCGGTCTATATGGCAGCATGGATCTTGCAGCCATTGGAAAAATCGGCATCTTCTTGGTCATCATCTATGTTTCCAGTGCGCTGTTTACCTTCACGCAGCATTTTATCATGGCGACCATCACACTGGATACATCCAAGCGTATGCGCGGCGATCTGATGGAAAAGATCAATCGGGTGCCCATGAGTTATTTCAACAGCACCTCTCAGGGTGATGTGCTCAGCCGGATCACCAATGATGTGCAGACTCTGCAGCAGGGTCTGTCTAACAGCATGCCCAACATTATCAGTGCAAGCGCTCAGTTTCTGGGCTGTCTTGTGATGATGTTTGTAACGGAATGGCGTCTGGCCCTGTGTGTAATGGGCGTTACATTCTTCGGAATGATGGCTCTGATGTTTGTAATGAGCCGTTCTCAGCGATACTTCATTGCACGGCAGGAGAACCTGGGAACTCTGAACGGTTTCGTTGAAGAAATGTACTCCGGCCACGAGGTGCTGAGGATCTCCCGTGCAGGTCGGAAAGTGAACGAACGATTCAAGGAATTGAATAAAGCCGTCTATGACTCCAACTGGAAATCTCAGTTCCTCTCCGGAATTATGCAGCCAATGATGACCGTTATGGGCAACATCGGATATGCAGTCGTCTGCGTGGTTGGTGCGATCCTCACAATGAACGGCACAATCCCCTTCGGTGTGATCATCTCCTTTGTCCTGTATGTCCGGCTCTTCACGGCTCCCCTAACTCAGATCGCTCAGGGCATGACAAACTTACAGACTGCATCCGCATCTGCCAGCCGGATCTTTGAGCTGCTGGAAAGCCCGGAGCTGTCCGACGAGAGCCACAAAAGCACCAGTCTGACTTCTGTCAAGGGCTCCGTCCGTTTTGACCATGTGCATTTCAGCTATCCCGATACCCCCGACAAGACCATCATCAACGATTTCTCCGCCGATATCCATCCCGGCCAAAAGGTTGCCATCGTAGGCCCCACCGGCGCCGGAAAAACCACAAGGGTCAATCTGTTGATGCGATTTTTTGAGATCAACAGTGGTTCGATCTATATTGACGGCGTTCCAACCGCTCAGTTAAAACGAGAGAATATCCATAACCTGTTCAGCATGGTTCTGCAGGATACTTGGCTGTTCGAAGGAACCGTTCGGGAAAATCTCGTCTATAACATGGCAGGAATCACCGATGACGATCTGGAGAGGGTCTGCAAAGCCTGTGGTCTGTCCCACTTCATCCACTCTCTTCCGGATGGATTTGACACCGAACTGACTGACCGCACCACCATTTCCGCCGGACAAAAGCAGCTGCTGACCATTGCCCGGGCAATGCTGCAGGACAGCCCCATGCTGATCCTCGATGAGGCAACCTCCTCCGTGGACACCCGAACAGAGGTCATCATTCAGCGGGCTATGGATGCTCTCACTCAGGGCAGAACCAGTTTTGTTATCGCACACCGTCTTTCCACCATCCGAAATGCAGACCTGATCCTTGTCATGAAGGATGGTGATGTCATTGAAAGCGGCAATCACGAAACGCTCATGGAAAAGGGCGGATTCTACTGCGATCTGTACAACAGCCAGTTTGATCAAACGACATAAGGAGGGTCTGAAATGAATGTGCGTTATATCACAATAGAGCGGGAATTCGGCAGCGGCGGCACTGAGATCGCCGCTCAGCTGGCAAAAAGATGCGGTATCCCCTGCTACGGCCGTGAAATCATGGAAACCGTTGCTAAGGAACAGAATGTTTCAGTAAAAGCCTTAGAGGAATACGAAGAAAGCGTTTCGGGCAGTTTTCTGTATTCTATGTTCGTGATGGCGCAGTCCCAGACGGCAGATCCTGACCTTCTTTCCCCGGAGGCCAAGCTGTATGTGGCAGAGTCCCGTGTTATCAAAGCCCTTGCCCAACAGGGGCCTTGTATCTTTGTCGGACACTGTGCCTGTGAGGCGCTGAAGGATATGGACGGTGTTTTACATGTCTTCATCCGAGCCAGTGAAGACGATAAACGCAGCCGTGCGGTCAATGAATATAAAATACCGGACAATCAGGTGAGCTCTGTTTGCCGCAGGGCAAATAAACGCCGTTCCAACTACTATGCATTCTGCACCAGCAAAAAATGGAACGACCCAACCAATTATGATATCATCCTTGACAGTTCCAGTCTGGGTATAAAAGGCAGTGTCGATGTACTTGCTGCATTATACAAAGGCTGATCACGGAGATAGTACGAGCGCAGAAAGCCCCACAGAGCAAACTCTGTGGGGCTTTTGCAATTTAGGATTCCGGATCTGATATGTTGATATTCACACCATTGACTTCAACGCTTTCGTCAGCACAAATCATGATGTATTTGATGCCGCCGATTACTCTTGTTTCGATCAGATCACTTCGTTCCGGGTTGACCTTAATGGTGACATCCGGGGTTTTGATTTCAAACTGTTTCTGGTCGATAATATTCTTCGGATGCAGCTGTGCCTCAAACCCAAAGGTTTCATCATAGTCCACGCTGAACTTTGCAAGTTTCTCTTCTGAAACACCAGACGAGGCCAAAACATTTTTAACGGTATTTTTATCGAGCATCAGGGGCTCATCAACCTTGCTCTCTTTATGCATCTGGATCATTTGCCCAATCTCGGTATGTACCGCCTGAACAACATCCAGACTGCTCTCAGAATCCAACGCAGTACTGAGGAGCGCTTCAAAAGAACGTTTCTGCTCCTTGGCCGCCATAACAGGCTGTGTATTGAACAGCGCGCTTACAAAATTCTCGTGATTGTCACCTGCATCCTTGGAATACAGCAGCGCATTATAGATGTTGGTGCTGCGATTATCAAATGCCGGGAACATAAATCCAAGAACCGGTGCCGACAACTGCTGTGTAATCGCGCTGTCATGGAACTCCTGCTCACTTGCCTTGTATTCCAGCACAGGCTTACTCAGTTTCACAGGACAGATTCCGCACAGCAGATAGCGGAATGTTTCACTAGATCCATCCGCCTGCACAAAATCATCCTTGCCCTTGAAGGGTACATCATAGCTGTCGCAGCCGATCAGGATCAGATAACTGGAATCCATGGTAACGGAGTCTATGATTTTTTGATAGAAACTCTGAAGACATTCTTCATCCTTGAGCTGCGTTTCCCGCAGCTGCATCAGTAGCTTGTGTTCCGGACTGTCTGCAACCTGCTGTGTCCGGAATGTGATGTCGATCAGATTTTTTCCCAATGTCCCGGACAAGCTCCGCTTGAGCAGCGCAAAAAACTTCTCACCCTCGTTTTCCGGCATCATGCCGACACTCTGCCGGAACTGCGAGATGATCTCTTTATTATCATTCACGAAACAGCCGTATAAAGCTGTCATATTCGAGCGATCCCGTCGGGTATGCCGACGAATTTCTCCGATTTCCTTCTCGTTCATAACTGACCTCTTTGTGTAGGATTACCATACAGGTAATTTTAATTGTATCATACTTTTCAAAAAGAATCTACCGTGAATATCCTGTCATACTCCTCATGCTCTGATCCCTGCATACCATCTTCCCATGTTTCTTCTTTTCACAGTTTATCTCCATATGTCTATATTCCTTGGTCAAACGAACCAGTTCCGGCAGCAAGCATATCAGTGCAATCAGGTTTGGCAATGCCATCAAGCCATTCATCAGCTCTGACATCGTCCATACGATCCCTGTATTCAGAACAACACCCAATATGACACACCCGCCCTGACAGAGGGCAAACAACCTCCATCGTATTTTCCCAAACAAGAATTCAGCGCATCTTCCTGCATATAACCCCCAGCCAAGGATCGTTCCCACTGCAAAAAAACACAGACACCCGCACAAAAAAGCCGAAACCCATGGGCCAAAGCTTGCAGCCAGAGCCTTTGCGGTAAGCTCTGCACCTGTCACAGTCCCATAAGGGATCGAGATCCCACTTGTCAGGATCGTTAAGGCGGTCATCGTACAGATCACAAATGTATCCACAAAGACCTCTATGAGCCCCATGAGTCCCTGATCCACCGGATGTGCTGCATCGGCACTGCCGTGCGCCATTGATGCCGTTCCCATTCCTGCCTCATTGGTAAAGGTTCCTCTTGCAACACCGATACGAAGTGTCACGAATAGACTTCCCACAGCACCTCCGGTAACTGCCCGAGGGGCAAATGCACCCGAAACGATCTGGCTGATAACCATCGGTAACCGATCGGCATGGGATCCGATCGCAATCAGGCACAGCATAATATATGATATTGAAATCAAAGGGATCAGAAGTTCTGTGATCTCTCCGATTTTTCCTGCTCCGCCGGATACAAGCCACACCACAACGATTGCAATCACTCCGCCAACCACATAGGGTGTCATAGGATGCTGTTCCAGCCCATATGCATTGGCAGACTCTTCAAGTGCGCAGATCACTGCATTGATCTGTGTGGCATTTCCCACTCCAAAGGCCGCTATAACCCCCATCGCTGCGTATATGCCTGCAAGGCAGTGAAATCGCTCCGGAAGTCCATTGCAAACCATATACATCGGGCCACCGATCCACTCCCCAGAGCAGTTTTTCTGACGATAGCGAACCGCAAGAGTGCTCTCTGCGTACTTTGTCGCCATGCCAATAAATGCACTGATCCACATCCAGAAAACCGCTCCAGGCCCTCCTATGGTGATTGCTCCTGCAACGCCTGCAATATTACCTGTACCAACCGTAGCCGCCAAGGCCGTACACAACGCACGAAATGGGCTTGTGCCTCCATTGCTGTTTTGCCTGTGAAAAAATCTGTGTGTAAACTGCCGAGCCGCTTTGGGGAAGAATCTCAGCTGAGGGCATGCGCAGAATATTGTGATGAAAATCCCTGTCCCGAGGATCAAAACAAGTAAAGGCGCACCCCATAGGAACCGGTTAAGTCTATCCAGTATCCCAGCAAAAGCAGATATGACGATCACAACCTTTCCATAAATTGATTGCGCATCTATACACAAAAGCAGTTTCTCCTAGGAGAAACTGCTTTTGTATACTATTTCCATTTTTCCCATATTTCCGGAGCAAATCCGACCGTTGCCTCTTTGCCGTTTCGGACAATGGGAGTTTTCATCAATTCCGGATGGTCAAAGACCTTGTCTTCTTTTGCACGGGAATCATCCATATATTTCATAAGTGTAACTTCCGGAGATCTGCTGTCCCAATCGATCAACCGGTCGATCCCCCCAACCGCACGAAGGACTGAATCAAACTCTTTTCCGGAAAGTCCATATCGCAGCAAATCAACAGACTGGAACGGGATCCTGCGTTCTTTGAAATATCGTTCCGCCTTTTTTGTATCAAAGCTCTTGCTTTTTCCAAAAATCTGAATGTTCAATACAATACCTCCTCTAAGCACAGACCTTGCGCAGGTGCAAGGAATCCAGCTTTTTCCCGTTTCTCCCCAAACAATCCTTCCACGGAATCCGCTGTCCGCTCACCTCTTCCCACTTCGATCAAGGTACCGACCAATATGCGCACCATGTTGTGAAGAAAGCCATTGCCGGTTATACGGAAACGGATTTCATCTCCGCACGCAACGATCTCCAGACGATGGATCGTTCGTATAGTAGATTTTTTGAAATGACGGTTGGCGCAAAACGCTGAAAAATCGTGCGTCCCCTCCAATATTTTCGCAGCACATCTCATGGACGCGAGATCAAGTGTCCCCGGAATTTGGGCGACATATTTTCGTTCAAAGATGCAGGGAGCCGCTGTATGCCACAGGCGATACTCGTAGGTTTTCCTGATCGCGTTCAAGCGAGCATGAAATCGCTGCGAAACATCTTTACAGGATATTATGCCGATGTCCTCCGGTAAATACCGCCGAAGATTTGACAAAAGCTCTTCACAGGGCATCCCGTTGTTACAATGAAAATTCGCGACCTGAGCCTTGGCATGAACGCCTGCATCCGTTCTGCCGCTGCCCGATATCTCAATTTCTTCATCCAGGATCCGACTGAGCGTCTGTTCCAGTTTCCCCTGAATGGTATTATTGCTGCCTGATAACCGCTGCCAACCCTGATAACGGGTGCCATCATAACATATATCAAGCCGTATATTCCTCATAATCTTTAAGTTCCTCCAAAGCCTCCCATTCGGAATCAGCCGAAAACAGGAAATTTCCACCCAGATCATAGACCTGAACATGGCCTCGGACATTTCTCAGTGAATACATCGCTAAAGCTCCTTTTGTTTAGTGATGACATTATAACCGATTAAATGTCCGTTAAATAGCACATTTGCTCCCAAAGAATCTTTGGGAGCAAATGACTCGGTAATCAATCAACAAATTTTTTTACGCAGCGCATCAGCAGTGCAGCACCCTCTGCACGATCCAGGCTGCTCTGCGGGCGCAGCACCAACCCTTCATCCTCATCACTGCCTTCCAGCATACCGACGGCCACAGCCCACTGCATGCCTTTCTGGGCATAATTGGATACTTCATCTTCATCGGCAAATCTAGAAAGATCTGCGCTCTGGAAACTGCTTACATTCAGATAATCAACACAGAATCGAGCAAAAATCGCAGCTGCATCCTGTCTACTTACCTTTGCATCCGGCTCAACATGGGTATCATCAACACCCAGTACCACACCATTTTGCTTGGCCCATGCAATGGGAACAGTATAGTAGCTGTCCAGATCTACATCGTCAAAGCTCTTCAGCTGTTCTTCAGGAATATCCGGACGACCGGCAATTCTGTACAAGACCGATACAAGCATTCCTCTGGACATGGTATCCTTGGGCGCGAATTCATCATCGGAAATACCGGCCATGAACCCTCTGTCATAGACAAACTTGACTTCATCACAGTACCAGTCATCAGCGTAGATATCGCCAAAGGGCATCCCCGTGGATGATGGAGGCACAGTATCGGCAGAATTGTCCCACCGAGCCTTCAGCGTGACATTTTTGGTCACCTCTGTACCGGAAGAAACAGCTCTGGGAGAAACAGATGTATTATTCTCCTCTGTAAGGATCCATCCTGTAAAGGTCTGGCCCTTCGCCTTCGGCTCAGGCAGACTCCCGAAAACATCACCATACTGACGATACTCAATACGATCGCCGGATATGGATTCGTCAAACTCCATTATGATGCTTGCAAAATAGGGCAGAGATCCATTCGGTCTGACATAGCGGATCACATCATTCTGAAATTCAGGAGCATGGATCAAAT
>JARHYV010000182.1 GCA_029258495.1 Faecousia sp.
CACCTGAATCATTTCTTGCTGGGGATGCTTCCGTCCGCCCTGAGGAGGAACGCCGGCAACAGTACCTTCTAGAATCTTCAGAAGTGCCTGTTGAACACCTTCGCCGGATACATCACGGGTAATGGAAGTATTTTCACTCTTACGCGCAATTTTATCCATTTCATCGATATAGATGATGCCATGTTCTGCAAGCTCCACATCAAAGTCGGCAGCTTGCAGCAGGCGAAGCAGGATATTCTCCACATCATCGCCCACATACCCCGCCTCGGTCAAGGTGGTAGCGTCCGCAATCGCAAAAGGCACATTTAGAATCTTCGCCAATGTCTGAGCAAACAGCGTCTTGCCGCTGCCAGTAGGGCCGATCAAAAGAATGTTGCTCTTTTGAAGTTCTACATCGGAATCAGCACCAAAATAGATACGCTTATAGTGGTTATACACTGCCACTGCAAGTGCCATTTTAGCCTGATCCTGACCGACGATATAGCCATCCATGTAGGTTTTCATCTCCATGGGGGTGGGCAGTGTTTCAGGGGCACGAAGATTACCCCTTTCATCAAATTGCATTTCTTCCCGCAGAAGCTCTCCGCAGGCAGCAACACAATCGCTGCAAATATACACACCGGGGCCGGCAATCAGCCGTTCCACCTGGTTTTCCCGCTTGCCGCAGAAGCTGCAGCGAATCGGCTGCTCGTTGTTCTTTGCCATAAACCGGTTACCTGCCTTTCAGCAATCAATGGTTATAGATCACCTTATCAATCAGGCCAAACTCTTTTGCTTCTTCCGCGCTCATAAAGTTGTCACGCTCACAGGCGGCAGTGACTTCCTCAATGCTGCGTCCGCAATTTTCCGACAGGATTTTATTCATTCTGTCCTTAATTGTCTGAAGTCGCTTCAGATGGATCGCCATATCGGTGATCTGACCCTGAGTACCCGCAGAGGGCTGATGAATCATGATCTCTGCATTGGGCAGCGCCATACGCTTACCCTTGGTACCCGCAGACAGCAGAAATGCACCCATGGAGGCAGCCAGACCAACACTGATCGTGGCTACATCGCACTTGATATACTGCATGGTATCATAGATTGCCATGCCAGCAGTGACACTTCCGCCGGGGCTGTTAATATAGAACTGGATATCCTTGTCCGGATCCTGAGCCTCCAGATACAGCATCTGCGCAACGATCAGACTGGCAGTGGTATCATTGACCTCCTCGGACAGGAAAATGATGCGATCATTCAACAGACGGGAGAAGATATCGTAGCTGCGCTCTCCTCTGCTTGTCTGTTCAACAACATAGGGTACTAAACTCATGGTGATGTCTCCTTTCACTGGGTTTGAAACATTCTAACCAATCTCTTTTGGAAATATTCGTGAATTACTCCTCGGATGCAGTCTCCTCAGCAGCCTTGGGAGCAACAGCGACAGCAGCGTCAACGATCAGCTTGACCGTCTTGCGGGTCTTCAGACCAGCGGTGATCTCTGCCACAGGAACCAGCTCCTTGACCTTCTCGATCTCCAGCTCGTAGCTCTTTGCCAGATCTGCAAACTCATTCTCGACTTCCTCGTCGGAAACAGTGATGTTTTCGACCTCAGCGATCTTCTCCAGAACGACATTTGCCTTTGCCTGCTTTTCAGCCATGGGCTTGAATGCCTGACGCATGGTGTTCATGTCGCCGCCCATCATCTTGGCATACTGCTCAACGCTGTAACCGCTCATCTGCAGCTGATATGCAAAACGCTCCATCTGAGTGTCCAGCTCAGCCTCAACCAGAGCATTGGGAACATCAACGGTAGCATTCTCAGCAACCTTGTCGATGACGCTCTGCTCGAAAGCGCTGTTGATCTGCTTCTGCATAGACTCCAGCTTCTTAGCACGGATGTCAGCCTTCAGCTCTTCCAGAGTGTCGAACTCGGAAACATCCTTAGCCAGCTCGTCGTCGATTGCAGGAACATTGGTGACAGACAGCTTGTTCAGCTTCACATGGAAAACAACTGCCTTACCGGCCAGTTCTGCATGATAATCCTCGGGGAAGGTGATATCGATATCCTTTTCCTCGCCTACATTCATGCCAACGATCTGCTCCTCAAAGCCGGGAACAAAAGAGCCGGAACCCAGCTTCAGATCAAAATTCTCACCCTTGCCGCCCTCGAAAGCAACACCATTGTCAAAACCTTCGAAGTCGATGTTTGCAGTGTCGCCCATCTCAGCGGCACGCTCAACAGTTTCGGTGGAGGCAACATTCTGAGCCATCTGATTCAGCTCAGCCTCGACCTGAGCCTCAGTGACCTCAGCCTCAGCCTTTTCAGCCTCTACGCCCTTGTACTCGCCCAGAGTAACTTCAGGATAGACCTCAGTGGTCATGGTGATGGTGGTGGTGCCATCCTCAGCGATATCCATATCGGTCAGGCTAGGACGACCAACAGCCTTCAGCTCCTGCTTAACAACAGCGAACTCGTAAACTTCGGGGAAGATCTCTTCCAGACCATCTTCGAAGAAGACATGAGCGCCGTACATGGACTCGATCATCTTACGGGGAGCCTTGCCCTTACGGAAACCGGGGATCATGATATTCTTGCGGGCCTTCAGGTATGCCTTCTGTGCGCCGGACTCCATGAGCTCCTTCTCGATCTCAACCACGATAGTGGCCTTGTTATCCTTTGTTTCAATGCTCTTGACATTCATCTTTAATGTTCCTCCTAAATTAAGGCTTTTTGTCGCCTAATGTAGTCTTGTTAATAGCCGGACTATTTTATCAAATAAATATGCAAATGTCCACACTTTTCTTTCAAATTCTTATAAAATAACTTTAACCGGCTGAAAATTCACATAATCAGCTGCAACCAGTCTGTAATCGACACCGTCCCACAGGCCTTCAACCGCCAATTTGTGACTGTCACCGTGCAGATGTCCATAATAGCAGCGGCGCACCTGATACTTCTCCAGAAGCTCCAGGATCTCCTTGCATTCATATCCGCGATACTTGGGCGGATAGTGCAGAAATACCATCTTTTCCTTATCTCCTGCTGCTTTCAGCGAGGTTTCCAGACGGATCAGTTCACGCCTGAACACCTTGGTGTCGTGCTGACCGCTCCGCTCTTCCTCATAAAACCAGCCCCGGGTTCCGCAGATCGCCCAGTTTTCATATTCATAGCAGTTATTATTCAGAATATACTGATTAGAGAAATTGTTCGTTTCACAGAATTTATAGAATTTTGCTGCTGTTGACCACCAGTAATCGTGATTTCCCTTCAAAATAATCTTGCGTCCGGGAATTTCATCGATCCACGCAAAATCTGCTTTCGCCTCATCAATATTCAGTGCCCAGCTCAGATCGCCGCACAGGACAATGGTATCCTCCGGCTGAACCACAGACAGCCCCTCTTTCAGCTTATCCATATATCCGATCCAAGCACCGCCGAAAATATCCATCGGCTTTGGCGCACCCAGACACAGGTGCAGATCTCCGATTGCATATAATGCCATAAACAGCTCCTTACATTCGTTTCATTCGATCGCGGAGATCCTCAATCGAGATCCCCATGGCCTTTGCTACGACATCACGGCTATGCAGCGGACTCCACTGGCTGATCATCAGCGCAGGACTGTTTTCGCCGGATACTGCCCGATAGTCCATCAGCCCCGAATAGCTTAGTGCACTGTAAGGACACAGCACATAGCCCGTAGAGCTGTATACATTCGGAATGATATCCAACAGCCGTTTTTCACCCACGACCGATGCATAGAACCCCTGCCTCAGAGCCGGATATCCCAATGGATCGACCTCATACAGACAGCCTTTGGCGCAGGCAGCCGCAAATTCCTCCACAGCCTTCGCACCAATGGTTTCATAAATCAGCCACTCCACTCCCTCAGGCACTGCAACATCACATTTGGGGGTATTGGTCAGAATCCTTGATGCATCCAGTTTCATCTGTCCGCGCTGCAGCAATTCCCATACATTTCCGTTATCGTTGCAGCAGCAGATGATGGTGCCCACAGGCAGCCCCATCTTCCGGCAGTACCAAGCGGCCATCGGCATGACAAAATCCTCACCCAGAACAACGATATCCTGCACATTTGACAGCTCTGCCGCAGAATGATAGGACAGCTGCGAAAACAGGGCAAAAATCATGGCAATATTGATGCCTGCTCTGGCCCAGAAGGTCGGCTCCTGCACACCTTTTCCGGCACACAGGTGGTCAGAGAGGATCCTGACAGTCTTTGCATAATCTCCTTCTGAGTTTCTCCATAGCTCCCCGACTGTAATGCGGTAATTGATCTCCTTCGTTCGGAAGATCTCCTTACCAATCAAAAACTCAATATCTCTTCCGGCGATCTGCGTACTGAAAAGTACATTCAGAATTCTTGCAATCACATCATTGGCCGGCAATTCCAACAGCTCAAGGATTTCCTGAGGTGTATACTGCGGTATTTGTACCGGGACAAACAATCCTCCGTCATCCGCACGATCCTGACACAATGGCCTCTGTGCTGTGCAGGTATCATTCCGATTTCTGGTGGATGCGTACAGCATATTCCATCACTCCCATCGCATTATTCCAATATAGATTGCGGAGTGTCCGCTCATCCAGTCCTCGCTGCAGCAGCCGGTCTGCCAGTGTGTCGTAACTCTCGATCCCGGTAAATCCGGCAGGCAATGCATCGCAGCCGTCCAGATCGCCGCCCAAGGATAGATGCTCACCACTGGGATCCAGATCCAGAAAATGAAAAACATGATCACAGACCGAGTCCAGATCTGCACACCCTTGTGCAAGGAAATTGGTGTACAGATTGATGCCTACGGTTCCGCCCGTTGCACAGATCTGGCGATACATATCATCTGAAAGATTGCGGCTGACATTGCAGACACTTCTACTGTTGGAGTGACTGGCGACCACAGGAGCTTGTGTAATATCCATAATATCCCAAAAGCCTTCATCACTGATGTGGCTGACATCCACCAAGATGCCCAATCTTTGGCACTCACGGACATATTCCTTGCCCAGATCCGTCAGGCCGCCTCCGGTCTTATGAGAGCCTGTAAGCACATTCTTCTCATTCCACCCTAAGGTAGACATCCGAAACCCCAAATGATACAGCTCCTCCAAACGCCCCGGATCAAAGCCGATCCCCGCAGGGCCTTCCAATGAAAAAATCGCAGCGATCTTTCCGCTGTCTGCGATTTTTTGGATCTCCCCTGCCGTCCTTGCCTGCATAGCCAGATCTTTGTTTCGCTCCAACTCCTCCTGCATATTTCGGATCGCCGCCTGAGCGATCTGCTCCGGTGTCACCCTGCCGCCGGGATCCATGTCGGGTGTGGTAAAGACCGCAAACATCTGTGCATAACCGGAAAGCTTGTTTCCACGCTCCAGATCGATATGTCCTTTTCTGCTGCGCAGTGACTGCACAGGGGTGCAATCGCTGCCCAATACGCTCGTAGCAGTGTCACAATGTAAATCAAATACAGGCATTCTCATGAAAATGCATCCTCCAGATGAATGATTTGAGGGTTTACAGTATCCATCCCATCAGGCGCGTAGATCTCGATCACATCAAATCTCGGCTGTAATTCTGTTGGGTGTTGGGATAGGTAGATCTCTGCGGTAATACGGATCCGATCCTGTTTTGCGGTGTTGACAAATTCTCTGGCTCTGGCGAAATTGGCATTCTTTCTCAGCTTTACCTCAACGATCGCAAGGAATTTCCGATTTTTGGCAATCAAATCGATTTCACCAAAGCGGCTGTGGTATCCATGAGCAACGATCTCATAGTGCTTTTTTCGCAGATACTCTGCTGCAAGCGCCTCACCCCAAGCCCCAGTCAGGTTATTTCTTCCCATAAAATTTCTTCAAAAAACTTCTCCGGTGTGCCGGACACATCCCATGCTGCTCAATGGCCTCATAGTGTTTTTTTGTGCCATAGCCCTTATGGACTTCAAATCCATACTCTGGGAACTGCTCTGCCAGTTTCTCCATATATTCGTCACGAGTCACCTTCGCCAAAACAGATGCTGCTGCAATATTGGCACTTCGGCTGTCGCCCTTAACCACCGTCATAACTTCCATACCGAAATCTGTTTCCCGATTTCCGTCGATGAGCGCAAAATCAGCCTTGCCATCCAGCTGCGCGATTGCGCGTTTCATCGCAAGGAAGGTTGCCTGTAAGATATTGATCTCGTCGATCTCCTGTTCGGATGCAAATGCGATGCCATAGGCAACAGCCTGCTCCTTAATGATCGGATACAGTTCGCGGCGTTTCTTATCCGACAGTTTCTTGCTGTCGTTCAGCCCCGGGATCTCCAGATGCTCCGGCAGGATCACGGCAGCCGCGCAGACCGGGCCCGCCAACGGCCCGCGTCCGGCCTCATCCACACCGCAGATCACACCGATCCCCCGAGCCTTTAACTCGTCTTCAATTTCCCATAAATTCACGGTCTTCACCTCATTCATCCAAAGCAGGAGGCATTTCTAAGGTAAATTTCCCCAATTTTCCTCCGCGATACTCATCAATCAAAACCTTTGCCATGCGTTCGGTGTTGATCTCACCACGCGCCATCAGAAAACCGCGCTTTTTTCCTGCCGCCTCAAGCAGCTCGTAGCCCGTGGACTCCTCCGGCATATCAATACCGTAACGGGTCTTGACCGCATCCGGATAATGTTTCCACAGCAGCTGCATCAAAAAGACTGCCAGCTCCTCCACATCCAGGATCTGCTCCTTTACCGCTCCGGTGTAGGCCAGTTTCATGCCGACCTCCGGATCATCAAATTTTGGCCACAAAATACCCGGTGTATCCAAAAGCAGCAGGCCGTTATCCACCGTCACCCATTGCTTTCCCCGGGTAACTCCGGGACGATTTTCTGCCTTTGCACCTTTTCTGCCTGAGATTTGGTTGATCAAGGTAGATTTTCCGACATTCGGGATGCCGACGACCATGACCCGAACAGGCTTGTTCATCCCCTTGGCTGCGTTGCGCTGAATTTTCTCCGCCAGGATCGACCGCACAGCCGGTGTGAATTCTGCAATTCCCTTCCGGCTCTTGCAATCTGTCGGCACCGCTGCCATTCCCTTACTCTTGAAGTAGGCAACCCATGCCTTTGTCGCCTGAGGATCTGCAAGATCCATACGGTTCAGCACTACGATCCTAGGCTTGCTGCCACAGATGCTGTCTATATCCGGATTGCGGCTTGCAATCGGGATTCTCGCATCCACGATCTCACATACGGCATCTACGAGTTTCAGATCTGCCTCCATCTGCCGGCGTGTCTTGGTCATATGACCAGGATACCATTGAATATTCATATTTTCAGCCATTACTTCAGGCCTCCGATCCTATTGTAATCTCGGGGAATTGAATACTCCCCCTCTCCAGTCCCGGGCATCATCAGCAAGACCGCTTTGCCCAGAATTTCTCTTTCATCCACCTGTCCGATACTGGGATAGCGGCTGTCCCGGGAGCCGTTACGGTTATCTCCCATCAGAAATACACAGCCCCGATCCACCGTCAACGGAAAAGCAGTCCCCTGCTCCAGATTTGTCGGTGTGTATGTGTATGGTTCATCCAAAGCGACACCGTCTACATAGACGATACCCTTGGCAAAGTCAATATCCACAGTTTGGCCTTCTGTTGCGATCACACGCTTGACGATAGGCTCTCCTTCTTCAAATCGTTCCATCGATGCAACAACAATGTCACCCTGATGCAATTCTCCGCACAGGGGGTGATTCACCAAGAGCAGGTAGTCCCCGTCAGCCAGTGTATCAAACATGGATGACCCGGAAACCACAACTACACGAACAAAAAAAGTAAAAATAAGCAGAACAACTGCCAGAATATAGACAACATCATGTAAATAATCCAAAAAGATATTCGCCGGTGTACGATTCACCGTATCCGGTGTATTCTTCTTTTGGTTCGATTTGAAAACTCCCAAATTGATCCCCCTACTCAGACCCGCATTTTCCGCATCGTATAATGTATTCATTATACACAAATTTGGGCAATAAAAAAAGAGGGCTGAACCCTCTTTTTTTATTAAATTTCGATTAGATTCTTTCCTTGACCTTAGCAGCCTTACCAAAGCGCTCACGCAGGTAGTACAGCTTAGCACGGCGAACCTTGCCCTTACGGACGGTCTCAACGCTGGCAACACGAGGAGAATGCACGGGGAAGACCTTCTCACAGCCGACGCCGTAGGATACACGGCGAACAGTGATGGTCTCGCCGATGCCACCATGCTTGCGAGCAATGATAGTACCCTCGAACACCTGGATTCTCTCACGAGAACCTTCCTTGATGCGAACATGAACGCGAACAGTGTCACCGACGCGCATTTCGGGCAGCTCAGTCTTCATGTACTGGCTGCTCAGAGCCTTAACTAAATCCATATCTTTGTCCTCCTTAAGATTAGGCGTTCGTGCAGCGAATACCCGGCGATATGGTTCCCGGCGCTGTATAGGACTCACCTTGTTTTCAGACCGATTTAGTGTATCATACTTTTTTACAATAAGCAAGCACTTTTTTCTTTTTTTGTGCGCGAATTGAAAAAGCACCCAATCTGCCTGATTGGGTGCTTATACATATTACATGTTATATGACCGGGATCAGGAGCAGCTGATCCTGATCCGGCTCCCCTTCCAACTGATTGATCTTGCGGATGGCATCTACTGTGGATCCGCATCCTTTAGCAAGATCCCATAAGCTCTGCTCTGGCTGTTTGGCACGGATAATGACTGAAGGACGCTCCGGATCCGGTTGATGCACTTCTTCATATAAAACCGAATTCACCATATCCAACGATTGATTGCATACAGATGCGATATCTAACGCGGTCTGGGTTTCAAACCTCCAGTTTTCACCATTTTTCCGACAGCTGACCGGGCCTTTTGACCACGAAAAGCAAATGGTGTCACAAGAGGTTTTCCAATCCTTGGAAAGCTCTGTTTTAACTGTCCTGCCTTCTACGGATCCGTCCTCGTTTTGGATCAATGCCTGAAAACTGCACCCTCCCGAGATGGTATCCATGCCCGGCTGTTTACTTACCCGCACCGGATGCAGCTGCACACCAACATCCACCACTGTCCCATTCGGTATATCCATATCCGTCGTATAGGTTTCATTCTCTACGAGCTGCTGTACCCATACGGGAAGATGCAGCGGTTCATACTCCAGCTGTACATCTCTGCACGGACTGTATGCATCCTCCAAGATCTTCAGCACCGTTGGGGCATTGATCAGATATTGGCTCACCATTCCACACTTGATGCGGATGCTGCCCTCCGGTTCCGGCTCCACTTCCAGACTCGTCAGGCACAATAGACAGGAGATCTCTGCATCCGATTCGTATTCTCCATCCAGATCCACATACTGGGCAAATGGAACTTCAAAGTCATGGCTGTTCAGTTTCTGATTTTCATCCATATACAGCAGATGCAGATTGCCGATACCTCGAAAAACCGCTTTGCTGCCCATAACCTTTTGATCCAGCAATTCCGGCTCCATACGGAAATAGACCAGTTTGGCAACAGATGGCATCCCCGCAGGAAGATTCAACTCCTCATCGATCAGGAACATCTTTTCTCCGCTCTCTCGCGTCATGATCAGCGGATAGGTTCGTTCCAATCGTTCAATATCCTCCGGTATCGATGTGGGTTCGCAGAGCTCACTGGTTTCAGGTGTCAAGATTTGAAGGATCACGCCCACTTCTGCCCGAAGGATCATTTTCCGTCCGGACACCGTTCTTGCATCCACACTTTGAAGAACACATTCCAGCCGAATCGTCCCATCTTCTCCGTTGTCCTGGAAATCAACACTTGATTTCCAAGGGAGCCACCCCTCTAACGTCTGTACAGGTCCATCATCCGCCGGCGCATACATGACCCAGACCATGACACCGCCGTTGATCCCGGCGCCTCCGGCTTTCCAGTCCTTTCCTCGCAGGACGACCTGCCCCCAGCTTGCGATGATCCTGCCGATATCCGGCATGGAATCCGGAACCTTGAGTTCCTGCGTCTGCTCCATATTCAGCAGGTCATAGCGTTTCTGCCGATAGTAGCGGCATACCTTTTTTTCAAATGGCAGTTCCATATGCTCAACTCCCTTTATTGGATTACTAAAGCATATTCACCACACACGCAGATTATGCCTAACAATTCCCTCTGAGCAGGCCGATCCCCAACAGGATCGCCGCAGCACTGATGCACAGGCGAATTAAGACCGAATCAAACACAATGCTCAGCATCAGACCGCCTCCGAAGGCGACCAGCGCCGCTGCAAACACCAAATTCCTTCGACACATAGTAAAACGCCTCCCTGTAAAACTGTATGCAGGAAGGCGTTATATTGTTCCATATCCACACAAAAATCATTCACAAATCGCAGCTGCGTACTCATCTGCCGATCTGCTGAGGATCAATGTGCATCCATGTAGTCTTTGCAGGCAAGGAGAACATCTGACACAATGGGTACGCAGGTTCCGGAGCCGGAGCCGCCGTTTTCTACCACCGCGATAAACGCCAACGGATACTCCTCGTCCTGAACAAAACCGGCGAAGGTAGCATTTGGCTCCTTATCTCCGCCCACCTCTGCCGTACCGGACTTTGCACAGACGGACAGACCGGGGAAATAGCCGTCACCGTATATCTGCGTCACATTGTTCTTCATCAATTCGGTCAATTCCTCTGCCACACCCTTGCTGATCAGCTGATCAGTCATTTGCGGCTTGGCGCGATAATTCACGCTTCTGCCGGAAGACACCTG
>JARHYV010000215.1 GCA_029258495.1 Faecousia sp.
ACCAAGGCTGCGGCCAAGATCAAGCGCGAAAACCTTGATGCACAGGTTGAGGTCTACAACAAGGGAGCGGATATCTCTTATGCAGGTTGTGGGCTTCCGTACTATGTAGGCGGCGATATCGAGACCCGCGAGGAGCTGGTGGTGAATGCGCCGAAGAAGTTCTCATCTCTGACCGGGGCAACGGTCTATACAGGGCAGGAGGCAGTCGCCGTCAATGCCCAGAAAAAAACGGTGGATATCCGTTCCACTGCAGACGGAACACAGCAGACCGTTTCTTATGACAAGCTGATCATCGCCACAGGCGCGACTCCCATTGTTCCGAATCTGGAGGGTGTGCGCAATCAGGGCGTATTTACAGTCAGAACGCCGGATGACGCAGTAGCCATCCGGGACTATGTGCAGAAAAACGACTGCAAGAAGGCTGTCGTGGTGGGTGCAGGCTTTATCGGCATGGAAATGGCTGAAAATCTGATGAACCAGAACATTTCGGTCACTCTGATCGATATGGCAAATCAGATCCTTCCCAATATCCTTGATCCCGAGATGGCAGGACATGCGGCAAAGCATCTGCGCCAGAAGGGGCTGAAGATCATGATCGGCACTTCTGTCAGTGCCATCCGCGGAGCCGAACGGGCGGAGGCAGTTGTCACAAATGCAGGAGAAGTTCCGGCAGATCTGGTCATCCTATGTATTGGCATTCGTCCTGCTACTGCATTTTTGGATTGAACCGGGCTCGAGATGATGAAGGGTGCGATCGTTGTTGACGGATATCAGCAGACCAATCTGCCGGATGTCTATGCTGCCGGCGATTGTGCCATTGTAAAGAATCGCATCACAGGTGTCAGACAGTGGTCTGCAATGGGTTCCACGGCAAATATTACCGGCCGTACACTGGCAAAGACCATTACGGGTACTCCTTCTGTTTACGAGGGCTGCCTTGGAACTGGTGTTGTAAAGCTTGCAAAGGATCTTAATGCAGGTCGTACGGGTTTGTCTGAGCAGCAGGCAAAAGATGCCGGATTCCGTGTGGTTACCGTGGTCTGTATTCTGGGGGACAAGGCTCATTATTACCCTGATGCAGGAGATTTCGTGATCAAGCTGATCGCAGACGGAGACACCGGAAAGCTGCTGGGTCTTCAGGTTTTGGGATCCGGTGCGGTGGACAAGATGGTAGATATTGCTGTGGTCGGCATCTCTGCCGGATTGACGCTCAGCGATTATGATACGATGGATCTGTCCTATGCACCGCCCTTCTCTACGGCAATCCATCCTTTTGTGCAGGCATGCTATATTCTGGAAAACAAGATCAGCGGAGCATTTGAAACATTCACTCCGGCAGAGTACCTCAGCGGTGCAGCAAAGGGCTACCGTGTGCTGGATGTTCAGCCTGAGCAGAAGATCTTCGGGGCAAAGTGGGTCGATCTGGGCAAGGTGACCGGCGAGCTCGAGGGTATCGGTAAAGAGGAAAAACTGCTGCTGGTATGTGCTAAGGGCAAACGCGGCTATTTCCTGCAGAATCGCCTGAAACATTATGGTTATACCAATACAAAGGTTTTGGAAGGCGGCATGACCTTTAATACGGTGAAGGTGGAAAATGCAGAGGGAAAGCTCCCTCCTACGGAGATCAAGCGCGTCAAGAGCTTGGGCTGCCTTCAGGATAAGCGCTACCCGGATGTATTCAATGTCCGCGTGATCACCAAGAACGGCAAGATCTCTTCTGCGGATCACAAGGCGATTGCAGAGGCTGCTGAACGCTTTGGCAGCGGTGAGATCACTATGACCACCCGGTTGACCATGGAGATCCAGGGGGTACATTACGAGAATCTGGATGAAACCATTGCATTCCTGAATGAGCACAATCTGCTGACCGGCGGTACCGGCTCTCTGGTTCGTCCTGTTGTTTCCTGCAAGGGCACAACATGCCAGTATGGTCTGATCGATACATTTGGCTTGAGCGAGAAGATCCATGAGCGTTTCTATTTGGGCTATCATGATGTGACATTGCCTCACAAATTCAAGATCGCTGTTGGCGGATGCCCCAATAACTGCGTCAAGCCGGATCTGAATGATATTGGCATTGTGGGGCAGCGTGTTCCCGTGATGAATCCGGATAAATGCCGTGGATGCAAGATCTGTCAGGTGGAGAAGGCTTGTCCCATCCATGCATCCACCGTTGAAAACGGCAAACTGGTGATCGGTGCGGACTGCAACAACTGCGGTCGCTGCAAGGGTAAGTGCCCCTTTGGCGCACTGACAGAGTATGTCGAGGGCTACAAGGTCTATATCGGCGGAAGATGGGGCAAGAAGATTGCCAGCGGTATTGCACTGGATCGGCTGTTTACTTCGGAGGAAGAGGTGTTGGATCTGGTGGAGCGTGCAATCCTGTTCTTCCGGGATGAGGGAATCACCGGCGAGCGTTTCTCTGATACCATCAGCCGTCTGGGATTTGACTATGTCCAGAACAAGCTCCTGAACGAAAAAATCGATAAGGAAACCATCATGCGTAAGACGGTCAAAGGCGGAGCAACCTGCTAAGCCTTCAGCGTTTTTCATATATTTCGTAGGATACAGGGGACTTTTTAAGCGATCCAAGCCCTCTGTATCAGACCAAAACAACAGCGGCTCATTTGTTTATGAGCCGCTGTTGTTGGTGATATCGTTATTTTGTGTGAGGGTGACTTTTTAAGTTTATCTTAAGTTTTGTGTGTTTGTGTTGCAAATTAGGGAGGATTTGCTATAATAAGACACGAATTTCCCTGTGGTCAAAAACAGGGAGAGTTCGTCAGAAAAGAAGAGTTCGGGAGAGAGATATGAAAGATTTCAGTTATGTGATAGAGAATTTCTTCACGCATAAGGACTTTCTGGCACCGCCAAGCCAGATCCCGGGAACCATTGGCACCCCCATGAGTCTGATATTTGAGGCGGTCTTGCTTGCTATTATTATTTTTGGAGCGATCTATGTATCCAAACATCCTAAGATCATTAAGCCTCTCTTTATCGGACAGTGGATCAGTCTGGTTATTTGGGAAGTCATCATCATCTATTGGGACAGTGTTGCCGGTAAAACCATCGGATGGAATTTGGCTGTAAATCTTTCCCTTTACCCATGCAGTATCTTTATGTATGCAATGCCGTTTGCCATCTGGGGAAAAGGCGTTTGGAAGAAAATCGGATGCGGATATGTGGTCACGCTGGGATTTTTGGGAGCCGCCATCAATTTCCTGTACCCTGTGGCAAAGCTTACGAATTATTCGTGTATTTCCTTTGCCGCATTCCATACCTTCTATTTCCACGGTACGATGCTGTTCACATGGCTGGTGATGCTGATTTCCGGCTATCACCGCTATACCAATGTTCAGCACTGGTGGGAGCTGTTCCTGCCGTGCGTGCTGAGTCTGATCGTGTCGATCCCGTCCAATATCATCAACTACTCGGCGATCAACGCAGATTACATGTATTTCAGAGGTCAGTTCCCCATCGTGGCAAAGATCTTTGCCGGTGCAAACGAGGTAACGATCACATTGGTTCTGTATGTGCTGTATATTTTTATTCCGGCGCTGTTTTACCTTCCCTCCTACATTTCCCAGAAGAGGAAGAAACATCAGCAGGGGAAAGTACTTGCTGCTGTGTGAGCCATCATTCTGAATGAAACGGACAATATCCCACCCGGATGGTCGCTGTATGCGATGGCTCCGGGTGGGATATTTTGTCTGTGGGCAAACAGTTCTGTTGGAATGGAAAATCCTGCTGTCCGACTCCGTTGGGACAGCAGGATCGCATTTTAGTTTTCAGGGAATAAGGGGGACATTGCCTGTGCAGATTATTCCTTACCTGTCCAGCAATAGGTGCAGATCTTCTCCGGATCCAGACCGATCGCCTCCAGTGCACCCTCCAGACTCTGGTAGCCGAGGGAGGCAAAACCGAATTTCTCACAGATCTTTTTCAGCATGCATTGACCGCGCTCGGTGTTGGCATCTGCGTATTCATCCAGATGTTTCTGACCTTCGTCCCCTTCAATCTCCTGTACAGTACTGCGAGTCAGCAGTTCCATTTCGGATTTTGAACTGGAGAAGTTCAGATATTTGCAGCTATACATGATGGGAGGACATGCTGAACGCATATGGACTTCCTTTGCGCCGCTTTCGTACAGGAATTCCACGGTTTCGCGCAGCTGCGTTCCACGGACGATGGAATCGTCGACAAACAGCAGCTTTTTGTCCTGAATCAGTTCGGGGACAGGGATCTGTTTCATCTTTGCCACCTGACTGCGCATTTCGGGATTGGATGGCATAAAGGAGCGAGGCCATGTGGGGGTGTATTTGACGAAGGGCCGTGCGAATTTTGCATGGCTCTCGTTGGCATAGCCGATGGCATGGGGAATGCCGGAATCGGGGACACCGCAGACATAGTCAACATCCTGAGCAAGACCGCGGGCCTTGTCGTTGCGTGCCATGATCTCACCGTTGTGGTAGCGCATGATCTCGACATTTTTTCCTTCGTAATTAGAGTTGGGATAGCCATAGTATGTCCACAGGAAACCGCAGATCTTCATATCTTTCCCGGCAGGGGAGAGTGTTTCGTACCCGTCGGAGGTGATCCGGACAATTTCCTTCGGGCCAAGCTCATAGGCATCCTCATATCCCAGCTTGTGATAGGCAAACGACTCAAAAGATACACAATAACCCGTGTCGCTCTTACCGACAAGGACTGGCAGCCGGCCCAGCTTATCCCTTGCGGCCAGGATGTACCGGTCGGTCATGATCAGAATGGTTGCAGAGCCCTTGATCATTTCCTGCGCATATAGGATGCCGGACACCAGATCGTCCTTCTGATTGATCAGAGCGGCAAGGAGTTCGGTACCGTTGATCTGTCCGGAGCTCATGGCCATGAATTGGTGACTGTGGTCAGAGAAATATGTATTGATCAGTTCCTCGGAGTTGTTGATCACACCGACACAGGTGATGGCATAAAGACCGAGATGAGAGCGGACGAGCAGAGGCTGAGGATCGGTGTCGCTGATACAGCCCATGCCGATCTGTCCTTGAAAATCCTCCATATCCTTTTCGAACTTTGTACGGAAAGGGGTATTTTCAATGCTGTGGATCTGGCGCTGATATCCGATCTGATCGTCATACAGGATCATACCGGCACGGCGTGTACCCAAGTGGGAGTGATAGTCTACTCCGAAAAATACATCCATTGCAACATCTTTCTTGGCAACTGCACCAAAAAAACCACCCATGAATCATTCCTCCTAAGAGAGTTAAGCATTACTTTTTACAATATTACGGCAGTGTAACATATATTGCTATTTTACTTGCAAATCCATTTCATGGCAATAGGCAAAAGAAACCAAAAGAAGGAGGCAATTTATAAAAATTTGTATGAATGTTTATATTACCACAGAAGTTATCCGAAAAAATGCGCCGGAAACAGCATAATGCCGAATCTTGCAGGGGTGGGATTAGAGAAAATAGACAACAGCATCTCCCATATTGAGAAATTAGATGAAAAGGAGTACTTGTAAACTCTAAGGATCGCTCTCGTAAAATGTGTGTGCAGAAACATCAAAATCGACACGGATACTAGACATTTTGACGAATTCGGGTATAATGGTCTGGTAAGCACTGCTTGCGACTAATGATTGGAGGGTGTCTATGAAACTTGATACCAAACGCACATATCTGGTGGGCTTTGCATTTTTGTC
>JARHYV010000033.1 GCA_029258495.1 Faecousia sp.
CCTTCAGATCCAGTGTAGACATCTCTACCCGACCTAGTTCTGCATTATTCTCGTCAAAAACCTGCAGACGGATCCGTCCCTCATTTTGTCTGGCATAGGTGCCAATCAGCAGATCAATCCGATCCAGATATTCCGTCTGAGGCTGGAGTGGGAACTCCACATGGAACCCATCCACCATAACCGCTGCGCAGGTTTTGGGTGTGACAGATTTTTCTATCTTTATGTTATGATACAACTGATCACCGGAGGCCCAGTAGAAGACCAAGGTCAGCAGAAGGTAGCATACCAGCACGATCGCACAGGCCTTTGCGCTGATTTGCGTGACTTTTTTTTGTTTTGACATAGTTTCTTTCACTCCACAGAAATAACAGCTCATCCCGGCAGCCACAGGTCTGCCAAGATGCCGATTTTATTCGCCGATGACTGGCGTGATCAGGCTTGCAGTTCCTTCTCTGCCAGCTCCAGAGCCGAGCGGATGGTATCCTGCATATCGTAGTAGCGATACTCGCCCAGTCTGCCGCCGAACAGGACATTCTCTTCCTGTCTGCCGCGCTGTGCGTAACGCTCGTAATTTGCCTGATTTTTGGCATCGTTGATGGGGTAGTAAGGCTCCATTTCCATAGTCCACTCCAGAGGATACTCTCTGGAGATCACAGTGGTCGGCTGTGTGCCGAATTCAAAATGCTTGTGCTCGATGACACGGGTATAGGGAGTCTTCTTGTCGGTGTAGTTGACCACAGCCACACCCTGATAGTTGTCGGTGTTCAGCTCCTCGTGCTCAAAGCGCAGGCTCCGATACTCCAGAGGGCCGTAGCAGTAGTTGAAGTAGCTGTCGATGGTGCCGGTATACAGGACTTTCTTCGCCAGTTTCTTGAACCCCTCGGGATCGGAATTGAAATCGGTGTTCAGACGGATCTCGCAGCCCTCGAACATCTTCTCGATGATCTTGGTATAGCCGCCCATGGGAATTCCCTGATAGGGGTCGTTGAAATAGTTGTTGTCATAGGTAAAGCGCACCGGCAGACGGCGCAGGATGGACTCCGGCAGCTCCGTGCAGGGACGGCCCCACTGCTTTTCCGTATATTCCTTGACCAGAACCTCATAGATATCCCGGCCTACCAGACTGATCGCCTTTTCTTCCAGATTTTTCGGCTCGCCCTGGATCTCCTTCCTCTGGTCGGCAATGATCCGCTTTGCCTCGTCCGGAGTGCGGATATCCCACATTTTGCTGAAGGTGTTCATATTGAAGGGCATATTGTAGATCCGACCATTGTAGTTTGCGATGGGGCTGTTCACGAAATGATTGAACTGCGCAAACTGCTGGATGTAGTTCCAGATTTTCTTATCGGATGTTCTGAAAATGTGCGCACCGTATTTGTGCACCTGAATACCGCTCCACTCCTGCGTGTAGCAGTTGCCGCCAATGTGGTCGCGCCGTTCCAGAACCAGACAGGTCTTTCCCTTCTTGCGGGCCTCATATGCAAAAACGGCACCGAACAATCCGGAGCCAACGATCAAATAGTCAAACATATCCAAAACTCCTTTTATATATAGTATATGTACAGGATATTTAACTTACTTACTTTACCACATCAGCCCTCTGTTTGCAACCAAAAAGAGGGAAAGATATAAAAAATAGGGGAATAACAGGAAGATTTCATGTGCTATAAAGCGCTTTTTTGTAAAATACATACAGATAGGTGCTTGTTATTCCCCGAAAGTTATTGTATACTGAGTAGGAAATACGACAGGCTTTGACCTGTCCCCTTCTCAAATCCTCAGAAAGACGGTAGAAACTTCATTGAAATACCTGATTATCACATACGACGATTATTTTAATATTCCCTATATCAAAAATTACGAGGATCATCTGAAACGCCATGGTCACAGCTGCGATATCATCCTGTGGGATCGCAGCGGACAGGCGGATGACGGAGTCCCAAATCATCTGATCTTCACCGAGCCGGATCGCCGCTCAAAGCTGGGCAAGCTCATCCCCTTCTTTCACTGGCGGCAATTCGTGCTGAAGGCAATGAAGGCCGGGCAATACGATCGGCTGATCGTGCTGACCACCCTGCCGGCTGTACTGCTTGCAGATCGGCTCACCGGAAAATACAGGGGCAGATACTGGTTCGATGTCCGGGATTTCACATACGAATATATTCCCTTTTACAAAAAAGTTGTGGCTCGGCTTGTGAACCGCTCTATGGTCACCAGTATCTCTTCCGAGGCTTTCCGGAATTTCCTGCCGGACTTTCCGGGTCTGGTTCTGGCGCACAACATCACGAACGATGCCTTTGAAGCGCCCCACTGCACCCTGACCCGGGATACCTCCCCCATCGTCATCGGGTTCGTCGGCGGCATTCAGTACGAAAAGCAGAACCAGCAGCTGCTGCGGCAGTTCTGCAACCTCGAAAATTTCCGGATCAAATATGTGGGCAAGCCCCATCTGGGGTGCGATCTGCCCGGCTTCTGCAAAGAAAACCACATCCACAATGTGGAATTCGGGCCGGTCTACCGCAATGAGGAAAAGCCCGCAATCTACCGCTCCATCGATCTGATCAACAGCATCTACGGCGGCGGCAGTCAGATCACGCAGCTGGCACTGCCCAACAAGCTCTATGACTGCATCCTGTTCAAAAAACCGATCCTTGTGTCCAAGGGTACCTATCTTGCAAGCATTGTGGAGCAATACCATCTGGGC
>JARHYV010000242.1 GCA_029258495.1 Faecousia sp.
AGGTGGGACTCACCGACCAGATGAACAAAAAGCCCAATCAGCTCTCCGGCGGACAGCAGCAGCGTGTTGCCATCGCCCGGACTCTGGCGACGAATCCGGATGTCATCCTGCTGGATGAGCCCATCTCTGCACTGGATGTCACCAACCGTGAGATCATGAAGGCAGAGCTGAAAGCACTCCAGAAGAAATTCAATGTGACCATGCTGTTCATCACCCACGATCAGGAGGAGGCTTTCTTCCTGTCCGACCGCATCATGGTCATGAACGGCGGCAATATCGAGCAGATGGATACGCCGCTGAATATTTATCAGCATCCTGCCAACGACTATGTCAAGGAATTTGTGGTGGAGCAGCTGGATAAGAAATACACCGATCTTTTGCGCTATACAGGACGGGACGGCCATGAGAAATAAGAGTTTCTATTCCCTGAAATATCTGCTGCTGACCTATCTTCTGGTCACGGTGGTGTTTCCTCTGGGGTCGCTACTGGGCACCATCCGCGGCACGGATGTGAAAGAGGTACTCGGTTCTGCGCAGTTCCTGCCGATGCTGTGCAACTCCTTGGTCACCACGATCCTTGCGACGCTGATCTCGGTGGTGCTGGCATTTGTGCTGGCCTATGCCCTGAACCGGAGCAATATCCGTTTCAAATCCGTATTTGTGATGCTGTTCACTCTGCCGATGCTGATCCCCAGTATCTCCCACGGTATGGGACTGGTGCTGCTGTTCGGCGATAACGGCATTGTCACCAATCTGCTGCACTGGAATATCGGGCTGTACGGCTACAAGGGCATCGTCATGGGCTCGGTGCTGTATTCCTTCCCTGTGGCATTTCTCATGTTCCACGACTCCCTCCAGTATGAAGATTTCACCATCTACGAGGCAGCCGGGGTTCTGGGACTGTCCAAGTGGAACCAGTTCGGCACCATCACCATGCCGGCCATGCGCCGCACCATCATTTCAGCGATCCTTGCGGTGTTTACCATGGTGTTCACCGACTACGGCGTGCCCCTGATGACCGGCGGCACGGCGATGACCCTGCCGGTGTACATGTACCGGGAGGTCATCGGCATGATGAACTTCTCCGGCGGTGCGGTGATCGGCGTGGTGCTGCTGCTGCCTGCGGTGGCAGCATTCCTGATGGATCTGCGCAACAGCGGCTCCGGCAGCTCTGCCAGCACCGTAACGAAGGCATACCGCGTGGAAGAGAACAGACGCCGTGACATTCTGGTGTATGTGTGCTTCGGCATCGTGCTGTTTTTGCTGTGCCTGCCCATCTTTGCCTTCATCTGCCTGAGTTTTGTGAAGAAATATCCCGTGGATATGTCCTTCTCCCTGCAATCGGTGAAGAAATTACTGGAAAACAACATCGGAATGTTCTTTGTGAACTCCATGGCTGTGGCACTGCTGACGGCGCTTGCAGGTACCTGCCTGAGCTATTTCTCGGCATATATCACCGCCCGTTCCGGGAAAAAGCCCTCCAACAAGCTGATCCATTTCGTGAGCATGCTGTCACTGGCGGTTCCCGGTGTGGTTCTGGGTCTTTCCTTTGTGCTGTCGTTTCGGGGACTGCCCATCTACTCCACCATCTTTATTCTGGTGATGGTGAATATCGTCCATTTCTTCTCCTCGCCTTATCTGCTGGCATACAACTCCCTGTCCAAGTTCAACTCGAATTTGGAGGATGTGGCCCAGACTCTGGGGATCAGCCGCATGCGGATCCTGTTCAGCGTGTACATCCCCTGCACCATGTCCACCATCGTGGAGATGTACAGCTACTTCTTCGTCAATGCCATGATCACCATTTCCGCGGTTTCCTTCCTTGTGAATTTCCGCACCATGCCCCTGTCGCTGATGATCCCGCAGCTGGAAAGCCAGTCCTTCATTGAGGGCACGGCTCTGGTTTCGCTGATGATCCTGATCCTCAATATCCTTGAGAAGATCATCGCCTTTGCCATCAAGCGCAAGGTGGAGCAGACAGCCGGGGACAAGCCTCTGGAAGTGCCGGTTGAGATGTAAACGGAAACTCCCGACTTTTGTCGGGAGTTTTTTGACTTTTCGTGGGCGGGATCATCGGGGAAGATTGCATTTGCCCGAAAAGAGTGATAATATAAAATCCATGTGTCGGGATGCATCCGTCCCGAAAGAACATCTTCCCTTTGAAAGGAGAAAAAATGTCTGTTTTTACTGCAATATACACCCTGTTGATCGGGCCTCTGGAATTGCTGTTTGAAGTGATTTTTGATGTGGTGAACCGGATCGTGGGGCATCCCGGGCTGTCGATCCTGTTTCTCAGTCTGGCGGTGAATTTTCTGGTGCTGCCCCTTTACAAGCAGGCCGATGCCATGCAGGAGGAATCCCGCAGGACGGAGGAAAAGCTGCACCACTGGGTCACCCATATCAAGAAGAACTTCAAGGGTGACGAGCGGTTCATGATCCTGCAGACCTACTATCGGCAGAACCACTACAAGCCCACCGATGCACTGAAGGGCAGCATGTCGCTGCTGTTGGAGATCCCGTTCTTCATGGCGGCATACAACTTCCTGTCGGAGCTTGAGCTGCTGAACGGTGCCGCTCTGGGGCCGATCGGAGATCTGGGCGCGCCGGATGCGCTTTTGGTGATCGCAGGGGTGAGCATCAATGTGCTGCCCATCCTGATGACGGTGATCAATCTGATCTCCGGCGCCATCTACACCAAGGGGTTCCCCATGAAGAGCAAGATCCAGCTGTATGGAATGGCACTGATCTTTCTGGTGTTTTTGTATGACTCGCCTTCGGGACTGGTGTTTTACTGGACGCTGAATAACCTGTTCTCTCTGGTGAAGAATATCTTCTACAAGCTGAAAAATCCCAGATTTGTACTGGGGATCCTGTCTTCCTTGGCAGGGATCGGGGTGTTCGTACTGGCATTTGTGTACCCGTCGCTGACGGTGCGCCGGATGTGCATGCTGCTGGGGGCAGGTGTTGTGTTGCAGCTGCCTATGGTGATGTACTATTTCGGAAAAAATGCAAAGCCGAAACAAGAGATCACACTGACAAAGCAGGACAAGTTCCTGTTTCACGCAGGCTGCCTGATGATGACGCTGCTCACGGGTCTGCTGATCCCGTCGTCGGTGATCAAGGCATCCCCTCAGGAATTTATCAACCGTGTGCTTTTTACGAACCCGTTACACCATGTGCTCAGCGCATCACTTCTGGCAGCAGGCACCTTTATGGTCTGGTTCGGCATCTTCTATATGCTGGCAAAGCCGGCAGGGAAGAAGACGATGGGACTGGGAATGTGGATTGTGGTGGGCGTTGCCGTGGTGGACTATATGTTCTTCGGCAACGACTACGGCACGCTGTCTTCCGAGCTGGTATATGATACATATCCGCCCTTTGCGGCAAAGACCATGCTGCTGAATTTGGCAGTTCTTTCGGTGGTTGCAGGCGGTTTTATACTGATCTGGAAGAAAAAAGCCGAGCTGGTCAAGGCGGTCTATGTGGCAGCTGCGGTGGCAGCCGTGGGCATGTCTGCCATGAATGTCTACGGCATTCAGGCGGTTGTGCCCGAAACCATCGCAGCCATGCAGGCATCGGCTCAGGATATCGCAAGCATCCCCCTGAGCAGGGACGGAAAGAATGTGGTGGTGCTGATGATGGATCGAGGCATCAGCAGCTACATCCCCTATCTGTTCCACGAAAAGCCGGAGCTTGAGAAACAGTTTGCAGGCTTTACCTATTATCCCAACACCATTTCCTTTGGCGGCTTTACCAATTTCGGTTCCCCTGCGCTGTACGGCGGATATGAGTATACGCCGGAGGAGATGAACCGCCGCTCCGACGAGCGGCTGGTGGACAAGCATAACGAGGCACTGAAGGTCATGCCGGTGATCTTCCAGCAGGAAGGGTTCCGCACCACGGTGTGCGATCCCACCTATGCCGGATATAACTGGATCCCGGATCTGTCCATTTATGATGATTATCCGGAGATCCGCACCTTTAACACCATGGGCAAATTCAGTGCCGATCCTCCGCAGATCGCCGCAGCAAAGGAACAGACCCGCAGCCGGAACTTCTTCTGTTACAGCCTGTTCAAGATCGCACCTGTGGCGATGCAGCCTACCCTGTATGTGCAGGGACGGTACAATAACCCCAATTTCTCCAATCGACAGATCCGGCATGACATGTCCACCTCCACCGGTATCGACGATGCTTTCATGTCCCCGTATGCGGTGCTGCGCAGCCTGAGCGATATCACCGATGTGACCGACGGGAAAGAGAATACCTTCCTGATGCTGAGCAACGACACCACCCATGACCCCATGCTGCTGCAGGAGCCTGCCTATGAGCCGGCGATCGAGGTGGACAATCGGGAGTATGATGCACTGCACGCAGACCGCTTTACCGTGGACGGAAAGACCCTGCCCATGGAAAATGACATCCAGATGATGCATTATCACGGCAATATGGCGGCAATGATCCAGCTGGGCAGATGGTTTGACTATCTGCGTGCCAACGATGTGTATGACAACACGAAGATCATCATCGTGTCAGACCACGGCAAGCAGCTGCATCACTATGCCGACCGCCGTCTGGGCGAGGAGGATCTGGAGGATACCATGCTGTACAATGCCCTGCTGATGGTCAAGGATTTCGGCGCGACAGAGTTCACCACGGATAATACCTTCATGACCAACGGCGATGTGCCTACCCTTGCCGCCAAGGATCTTGTGCAGGAGCCTGTGAACCCCTTCACCGGAAAGCCCATCAACAGTGACGCGAAAAACGGCGAGCAGCATATTCTGGGCTCGATGGACTGGGATGTTTCGGTGAACAACGGAAATACCTTCCTGCCGGGTATGTGGTTCTCCGTTCACGACAATATTTTTGACAGGAACAACTGGGAACGGCTCTCCTGAGGGGCAGCCGATCGGTATTTCAGCCTGCCGCCGCATTTGATTTTTCAGGTGCGGCGGTTTTGTTTTGATGTGTATGTTCCAGAGCGGCTGAGGAATAATAAGATCAACTCCGGAAAAGGTCTGCATCTTTGGGCAGAAAATATTCAAAATATTTGGGATTTCTGTGATAATGTGATATTGAAAAATAAAAGACAGTATGGTAGAATGTGGGAAGTATGCACAATTTCTGCAGAATACTAGACAATAATAAGAAATCAGGTATTGATATGAAAAAAAATAACACCCCCAATGTCTGGCAGGGCTGGCGGATCATTTCTTATGTGCTCCTTGCGGTCTTGTTGGTCGCAGAAGGACTGCTGTTCTTCCAGATCTGGAACCTGAAGATGCTCCCTATGAAGTATTTTATCCCGATCCTGGTCGCTGTACTGCTGATCGATGTGCCGCTGGTCATTGCCATGTTCCCACGCACCGGAAAATGGCAGAAACCTGAAGGGAACAAGAAAAAGGTCATCGCCTATGTGCTGTCTGTCATCATTGCGGCAGGCTGTCTGTTGGGCTGGCGCGCTGTGGTCAAGGGCGAACAGACCGTTGATGCCATCACCAGAGAGCCTGTTGTGACAAGTCAGGTGGGTGTGTATGTCATGGCGACCGACCCGGCTGCCAAGCTGGAGGACACCAAGAATTATACCTTTGCATATACTGAATTCCGGGATGCAGAGAATACAAAGCAGGCTGTCGAGGGGATCGAAAAGATCTTGGGGAAGAAGATCACCCTGAAGAAGTATGAAAACTTCAATGATCTGGCTCAGGCACTGTATACCGGTCAGGCAAAGGCCATGATCCTGAATGTTGCGTATGCCGGTCTGTATGACGATAACGATCAGTTCTCTGACTTCCGTGAGAAGACAAAGCAGATCTACACTTACGATGTAAAAAAGGTAGAAAAGCCTACGACCGTACCTTCCTCTGCGGCTGCGACCAAGCCCACGGTAAAGCCAAAGAGTGTGAAGGAAACCCCCTTCATCATGTACCTCAGCGGCTCCGACACCAGAAGCTCCACCCTGACCGACAGCGTCAGCCGGAGTGATGTGAATATCCTGGCGGTTGTCCATCCGGAAACCAAGCAGATCCTGCTGGTTAATACACCCCGTGACTACTATATCGAGAACCCTGCCTACGGCGTTATGGACAAGCTGACCCACTGCGGTCTGGACGGCATGGAGAATTCCATGGAGGCACTGTCCAATCTGTATGGCTATTCTATCGATTACAATGCTCAGATCAACTTTACCGGCTTTGAAACACTGATCGACGCCATCGGCGGTGTGAATATCGTTTCTGATTACGATGACGGGGTCTTCCTGTCCGAAGGTGACAACTACATGGACGGCGAGCTGGCTCTGAAGTTTGCTCGGGAGCGTTACAGCTATGCCGACGGCGACAATGCCCGCGGCAGACACCAGATGCAGGTGATCACGGCTGTGGTGGAGAAGATGTCCTCCGGCTCCATGATCACAAATTACAACGATATTATGGACAGCCTGCAGGGAATGTTCACCACCAGCATCCCCAGTGATACCCTCCGCGAGCTGATCAAAATGCAGCTGGATGATATGGCAAGCTGGAATGTGAAATCCTATGCCGTGACCGGTTATGGCGGTATGGACTCCACCATCGCAGGTGTTGCCTCCGTCATGTATCCCAATGAGGAATCCGTTGAACAGGCATCCAAGCTCATCAAGATGGTGCTTGACGGCAAGCAGCTGAGCGACAAGGATGTGCAGCCTCTGGACTCCAACGGCTGATCCTGACCTAAACGGAAGATACACCCCTGACCCAAAGATGGTCAGGGGTGTTTTTTTATGTGGTGCTTTCGGGTGGATGGCAGTGATGGGCTTTCTGAGAAAAATCCGTGGATCTGTGTAATTTTTGTTGACGGGAGCGGGAATAGGAATTATGCTATCCCTGTTGCGGACGGAAGATTCCGCCCGAAGGAAAACGATTTTTACGTCCGGCGCATAGACTGCATCGACGGGCTGTGACCCGGATAGAGGAAGGATAGATGATATGAGAAAAGCAGGGATCCTGATGCCGATTTTCTCGCTGCCGTCCCCCTATGGGATCGGGACGATGGGGCAGGCAGCACGGGATTTTATCGATTTTTTGCAGGCGGCAGGGCAGAGCTGCTGGCAGCTGCTGCCGGTGGGGCAGACCGGATACGGGGATTCTCCCTATCAGCCCTTTTCCTCCTATGCAGGCAATCCCTATTTTATCGATCTGGATCTGCTTGCGGCAGATGGGCTGCTGCCGGAAGAGGAGTATCGGAGCTTAGACTGGGGCATGGATCCGGAGAAGGTGGATTACGAACGCCAGTACAGACTTCGCTATCCCATCCTGCGCGCCGCCTGCCGGCGGCTGATGCAGCGGCAGGAGCCTCATTTTCACGATTTCTGCCTGCGCAATGGGGATTGGCTGGAGGATTATGCCCTGTTTATGACCCTGAAGGAGAAAAACGGCGGCGCCTGCTGGCTGGACTGGCCCGACCGGTATCGGCTGAGGCAGCCGGAGGCTCTGGAAGAGGTTCGTCGGGAGCAGAAGGAGGAAGTGGATTTCTGGATGGCGGTGCAGTATCTGTTTTTCCGGCAGTGGGATGCAATGAAACGCTATGCCAACGAAAAAGGCATCGGCATCATCGGAGATCTGCCCATCTATGTGGCGGTGGACAGCGCGGATGTATGGGCGGCGCCGCAGCAGTTCCAGCTGGACGACGCAGGATATCCCACGGATGTGGCAGGATGTCCGCCGGACGGATTTTCCGAGGACGGGCAGCTCTGGGGCAATCCGCTGTTTGACTGGGAGTATATGAAAAAGGATGGCTATCAATGGTGGATCCGCCGGATCGATTTCCAGTCCCGGCTGTATGACACCCTTCGCATCGACCATTTTCGGGGATTTGATGCCTACTATGCCATCCCCTACGGGGATCAGACCGCACGGAACGGTCGATGGAGAGAAGGCCCGGGGGCGGCGCTTTTTGAGGCGGTAAACACGGCACTGGGCAGACGGGACATCATCGCAGAGGATCTGGGATTTCTTACGGAGTCTGTCCGGCAGCTTTTGGAGAAAACGGGCTATCCCGGCATGAAGGTACTGGAATTTGCTTTTGGCAGCAGGGAGAAGGGCAGCGACTATCTGCCGCACTGCTATGACAGACACTGCGTTGCCTATGCAGGAACCCACGATAACGATACCGTTCAGGGATGGATGCAGTCCGCCTCGGAACAGGAGGTGGCATTTGCCACGGAGTATCTGCACCTGACCCGGGAGGAGGGCTACCACTGGGGAATGATCCGAGGTGTCTGGTCTTCTCCGGCAGATCTGGCGGTGATCCAGATGCAGGATGTTCTGGGTCTGGGGACGCAGGCACGGATGAACACCCCTGCCACAAGGGAAGGGAACTGGCAGTGGCGGATGCTGCCGGATGCCTGCACGCAGGAATTGACCCGGAGGCTTTACAGCGGGGCTGAGGTCTATCAGCGTCTTGTGCATCCTGTCCCCTGAAACCGAAAATCAATGGAAAACAGGGCAATGCACCCGATGAAAAGAAGATCCCATGTGCCGTCACGCACATGGGATCTTTTGTCATGTTTCCATCTGCCGTCCCAGAAATTCGGCAATGGTCTTGATCAGTTTCTGGTCGGCCTCCTCCGGCGGCTGCGCATCCTCTGCAAGCAGGATCAGCACACTGCCCAGAAGATCCCCCTGAGAGAGGATGGGGACGGCTATGCCCAGATGGTATTTGTCGGTGGCATCGGTGGGGGGAAGGGGCTTGTCCCCCGATTGATAGCGGTAGCTCCTGCGCTGCTCCATGAGCTGCTCCAGAGCGGCGGAATTGGGGCGATCTTGCAGCTCTCTGCGGGGCACGCCGGAAACGGCGATGATGCTGTCCAGATCGCTTACGGCGGCAATGTGCCCGGTGTTGCGGTGGATGGATTCGCAGATCTGAGCGGAAAAATCCTGAAGATCCCCTAAGGGGGAGTATTTTCGGAAGGTCACGCCCCCTTCCTTGTCGGTGTAGATCTCCAGAGGAGAGCCTTCCCGAATGCGCAGGGTGTGGCGGATCTCCTTGGGGATCACCACACGGCCAAGACTGTCAACGCGCCGAACGATGCCTGTTGCTTTCATATCCATAAATCCCTTCTTGTGTTATTTGCGGATGTCTTGCTGGTATTGTTTGCAGATCTTAGTGTTTTATGCAAAAAAATGACAGCCGGCAGAGGGCAGATTTTTGAAAATCAGGGGAGTTTTCTCCGGCTGGCAGTCTGATTTCGGGGGAGTACCGGAGGGTTTCGTGAAAATTTGAACTTTTTTGAAAATTCCCCCGTACCTACTGGAACGATCCTTTATTCTATGTTATAATGTGCTTAAGTATATCAAAATGGAGCGATATCGTTATGTTGGAATTATTAGCGCCGGCGGGCTCGATGGAAGCCCTTCATGCGGCGGTTCAAAACGGCGCGGATGCCGTTTATCTGGGATGCGGCACCTTTAATGCCCGCCAGAGTGCCAAAAACTTTACCATCCAGACCTTGCAGGAGGCGGTCAAGTACTGCCATGTCCGGGGTGTTCAGGTGCATCTCACCGTGAACACACTGGTATCCGATCGGGAGATGGATGATTGTATCAAATTGATCCGGCAGGCTGCGCTTGCCGGTGTGGACGCTTTCATCGTTCAGGATCTGGGCGTCGTGGAGCTGTGCAGACAGATCGCACCATCGGTGGCGATCCACGGTTCCACACAGCTGACGGTGCATTCTCTGCCCGGGGTGCTGCTGTGCGCCGGATGGGGCATGAGCCGGGTGGTGCTGAGCCGTGAGCTGAGCCGGGAGGAGATCCGCTATATCTGCGCCAATTCTCCCATCGAGATCGAGGTATTCGGTCACGGGGCATTGTGCATGAGCTATTCCGGCCAGTGCTATCTGTCTGCCGCCATCGGCGGTCGCAGCGGAAATCGGGGTCGGTGCGCACAGCCCTGCCGGCAGGCATACGGCTTCGGCAGGAGCGAGCAGCGTTACCCCCTGAGCCTGAAGGATAACTGCCTTGTGCATTATGTGAAGGATCTGGAGGCCATGGGTGTGGCATCCATCAAGCTGGAAGGCCGGATGAAAAAGCCGGAATATGTGGCGACGGTGACGGGTGTTTACCGCCATGCCCTTGACGGGGGCAACGTGACCCGACCCATGATGTCGGCGCTGATGAACGCATTCAACCGTCAGGGCTTTACCGACGGATACTATACGGGACGGATCGGCCCGGACATGTTCGGCATCCGCGAGGATAAAAAGGACGATCCGGCATGGATCCGGCAGGCCCGTGAGAGCTACGAGGCCGTGGAGAACGGTCTGGTGGATGTGCGGTTTTTTGCCTCCGTCACGCCGGAGGGCAGTCAGCTTGCGGCGGAAGACCCTCAGGGCAATCTGTGCAAGACGGAAGGCCCCGTGCCGGAGCCGGCACGCAATCTGGCGCTGACGCAGGATGCCCTTGCATCCCGTCTGGCAAAGACCGGCGGAACCCCCTTCCGCTGTGTGGATGTCCGGGCGAGGATCGAGCCCGGTCTTACCCTGTCTGCCTCTGCCATCAACGGCATGCGGCGGGATGTGCTCAATCAGCTTGCAGCCCTGCGGGGCAGACGGGATGATGTCCGTGTGGGTCGTCCCCGCCGGATCCCGACGGTGTTCGGCTATCGCGGCGATCCGGTCATGACCGTTCAGGTCACCACCCGGGAGCAGATCACGGGCAGACTGCTGAAAATGAAACCCGGGGTGCTGTATGTTCCCATGGATGTGATCCTTGCGGATCCGGAATATTTCAAAAAGATCGGGTCGGAGCAGCGGATCGCGGTGGTGATGCCCCGCATCGTCCACGACAACATGCTGGACAATGTGAAAAAGGGACTGTGCCAGATCCGGGCACTGGGCATTCGGGAGGCACTGGCAGGAAATCTGGGACTGATGATCCCGCTGCGGGAGTGCGGATTTGCCGTTCGGGGCGATTTCGGACTGAATGTCTATAATTCCCGATCCATGGATGTGGTCAAGGAACTGGAAATGATCTCTGCCACACTGAGTTTTGAAATGACGCTGCCCCAGATCCGGGATGTGAGCAAGCCGGTGGATACGGAAATGATGGTCTACGGTCGGATGCCTTTGATGGTCACGGAAAACTGCATCATCAAAAACCGCACCGGAGCATGCAGCTGCAATCAGGGCAGCACCAAGCTGGTGGATCGCACCGGAGCGGAATTCCCCATCATCAAAGACGGCATCAGCTGCCGGAATGTGATGCTCAACGGAAAAAAACTGAGCATGCTGGATCGGCAGGAGGATCTGCAGCGTCTGGGACTGTGGGGACTGCGCCTGTATTTCACCACGGAGAACCGCCAGGAGGTGGATCGGGTGCTGCGTGATTATGAACAGCCTGCGGCTTTTGATCCCGGTGCCTGCACCAGAGGGCTGTATCTGCGGGGACTGGACTGAGGAAAGGACAAAAATATGCAACTGATACTAGCGTCCCAATCGCCGAGAAGACGGCAGCTGCTGAGCTTGACCGGTCTTGATTTTGCGGTTCGGGCAGCGGATATTGATGAAACCATGGATCCTGAAAAGCCGCCCTTTGACGAGGTGGCAAGGGTCAGCCGGGAAAAGGCAATGGCACTTCCCCGGGGATCAGACGATATCGTGGTGGCAGCCGACACCATTGTGGTATGCGGCAACGAGGTTCTGGGCAAGCCCAAAGATCCCGAGGACGCATTCCGGATGCTGTCCATGCTGTCGGGACATGACCATCAGGTGATGACCGGCATGACCGTCGCCTGCGGCGATCGGGTGGTCACCACCACGGAGGTGACGAAGATCCACTTCCGGGAACTGACGGACGGAGAGATCCGTGCCTATATTGCCACAGGAGATCCTATGGACAAGGCAGGTGCCTATGGCATCCAAAGCGGTGCTGCGCTGTTTGTCACCGGCATCGAGGGCGATTATTATAATGTGATGGGATTGCCTATTTGCAGACTGACCCTGCTGCTGCGTGAGTTTGGTCTGCGGATTCTGGAGGATACAAAATGAAACGAATTTTCAGCGGTCGGGTGAAGACCGTGATCGCCCTTGCCTTCCTGCTGTCGGTGGGACTGGCAGTTGCGGCAAGTGCATTGGGAGTGGATGTGCCCGGGGTGATCGTCAAGAGCATGCTCAAGCCTCTGCGTGCAGGCGCCAATGCCCTGACGACTCAGGCGGAGCATCTTTACAGCTATGCCTTCCGCTACGAGACCCTTGTGGCGGAGAACGAAGAGCTGAAACAGCGCATCGCCGAGATGCAGGACGACGCAAGAGCCGCCGATGCGCTTGCCCGTGAGAATGACCGTCTGCGCAGTCTGGCGCAGATGCAGGAGCAGCGTGAGGATTTCAAGCTGGTGGATGCGAATGTCATCGGCTGGGCATCCAACGACTGGAAGAGCACCTTCACCATCAACAAAGATGCCCGTGCCGGGATCAAGGTGGGGCAGTGCGTGGTCACCGCCAATCAGGAGGTGGTAGGTCTGATCACGGAAGTGGGCGTGGGATACTCGGTATTCAAGTCCGTTCTGGACTCTTCTCTGGAGGTATCTGCGACCATCGCATCCTCGGGCTATAACGGGATGGTTCAGGGCGGCTATGCCACCGGCGAAGAGAATATGCTGAGAATGAACTATCTGCCCTCGGATTCCGTGGTGCGCAATCGGGATCAGGTGGTCACCGCAGGCTCCACTGTGTACCCCAGAGATCTGGTCATCGGATATGTGGTGGATGCCGGTTTTGACGAAACCGGCGTGGCAAAGTATGCGATATTGCAGCCGGCAGCGGATCTGGGCGCATTGGAGCAGGTCTTTGTCCTGACGGATTTTGCAACGGAGTAAGATTATGGCAAAACGGAAAAGGCAGTTCAAGCCGGATCGGCATGGTACCGGTATTCTGAACAAATTATATATCCCCCACAGCCAGCGTCTGCAGATCCTGAAATGGAGTCTGTACAGTCTGCTGTTTCTGGCAGTTTTGGTCATTCAGGACAGTGTGCTCAGCCGTTACCGGGTCTTCGGCGGCATGTTCGATCTTGCCCCTGCCGTGATCATTTTGATTGCGGTGATCCAAGGTTCCTATTCCGGAAGCGTGTTTGCACTGGTCACCTCTATGATCTATGTATTTGCCGGCACCGGACCGGGATACTATGCGTTCTTCTTCCTGTGCCTGTACACCTGTCTGGCGGCGGTATTCCGTGAGGAATTCCTGCGCCGGAGCAGGAGCGCATCGTGGCTGTGCAGTGCGGTGGCAGTGGTGCTGTACGAGATGACGATTTTCGGCATCGGTGTCATGTACGGCGTTACCTATCTTGAGCGGATCGATGTGTTTGTGATCACATCGTTGATCGGAATCCTGGTTATGCCGGTACTATTCCCCGTGATCGAACGCATCGGTAAGATCGGAGGCGAAACATGGAAAGAATAACAAAATTCAGAGCCTTCCTGCTGCTGTTTCTTTTTACGCTGCTGATGGGCGTATACAGTGTACGGATGTATTCCATGCAGATCCTGGGCACAGGAGATGTGGTGGAGAACTCGAACACATATACCTCTTATTATACGGTCAAAGCAGCCAGAGGAGATATCCTTGATCGAAACGGTAATGTTCTGGTATCCAATCAGGCGACCTATGATCTGGTTTTTAACAATTTTGTGCTGATGAACAGTGCGGATGCCAACGGCAATCTGCTGAAACTGGTGCAGCTGTGTCGAAATCTGAATATCGACTATATTGAGCATTTCCCCATCACCATGACCAGACCCTACGAATATACACTCGACGAGCAGAGCACCAGCTGGCAGGGCTATTTCAAGCAGTACCTGAGCTATATGGAGATCGACTCGGATATTTCGGCGCCCCGTTTGATCGAAAAGCTCCGCAAATACTGCAAGATCCCGGAGGAATGGTCTGATGAGGATGCCAGACGGGTCTTGGGTCTGCGCTATGAGCTGGCGCTGCGGACGGAGATCACCAATCTGTCCAGTTATGTGTTCATTGAAAATGTAGAGGACGAAACCCTGAACGCGATCTCGGAGCTGAATGTTCCCGGCCTTGAGCCGGAGGCATCCACCATCCGCGTGTACAACACCAAGTATGCAGCCCACATTCTGGGCACCATGGGACAGATCACGGCAGAGGATTGGCCGGAATATGAGAAAAAAGGCTATTCCATGGATGCCTATGTGGGAACCAGCGGCTTTGAGCTGGCATTCGAGGACGAGCTGAGGGGCATCGATGGTCAGATCGCCCGAACCGTTGACAAAGACGGAAATATCGTGTCGGAGCACTTCACGAAATATCCTGTGGCAGGCAACAATGTGGAAACCACCATCGATCTAAGCCTTCAGATGCTGGCAGAGGACTGCTTTGCCAACGAAGTCAAATCCATGAAGGAAAACAACGGTCTGTACGGCAAGGGTATGGGTGCCGATGTGGAAGGCGGCGCAGTGGTTGTGCAGGATGTGAATACAGGCGCTATTCTTGCGTGTGCATCCTATCCCACCTATGATCCGGCGCAGTATAACACCAATTACAATGACATTCTGAAAATAGAGTACAATGCGCTGTATAACCGCGCACTTCAGGCGGCTTATCCGCCCGGCTCTGTCTTCAAGATGGCGATGGCAACTGCCGCCATGGAAAGCGGCATCATCGACCGCTATACCCAGATCGAAGATTTGGGTGTCTTTGACAAGTACGACGGTATCAGCCCCATGTGTCTGATCTATGCCAGAAGAAGGGCGACCCATGGTG
>JARHYV010000061.1 GCA_029258495.1 Faecousia sp.
GCAGGGGCAGTCTTTGCGGATGAGATCGATGCCCCCAGTGGGCTGCCTGTTTGCAGCCTGTATACCGGCGGATCCAAACGGCTGTCGGCAGAACTCCTGTCGAGATTTGATACGCTGGTATACGATATTGCAGATGTGGGGTGTCGGTACTATACATTCATCAGTACGCTCCGCTACTGCATCGAGGACTGTGCAGCAGCAGGGAAAAGGCTGATCGTTCTGGATCGTCCCAATCCGTTGGGCAACAGAGTCGAGGGCGGTGTGCTGCAGCCTCAGACTGCCAGTTTTGTGGGCATATACGAGATCCCTGTGTGTTACGGATTGACTTGCGGGGAACTGGCGATTATGATGAATGAGCAGCTGCATCTGGGCTGCGATCTGCAGGTCGTGCCCTGCCGGGGGCTGCGCCGTGAAATGACATTCCGGGACTGGCACAGACCGTGGATCCTGCCGAGTCCCAACATTCCCCGGTATGAAACGGCGCTGCTGTATCCGGGTACCTGCCTTTTCGAGGGGACAAATTGTTCCGAAGGCAGGGGAACGGCAGATCCGTTTGCAATCATCGGTGCGCCGTTTGTTGATGCTGAGGCGCTCACACGGGAATTTGAAAAGAGGGCCCTTGCAGGTGTTGCAGCAACACCGATCTATTTCACACCCACAACATCCAAGCACCAGGGGATGATCTGCGGTGGCATCCACCTGCACATTATGGATGAAACTGCACTGGAGCCTGTAAAAATTGGCATCACCCTGTTGGATTTGATGCGCAGGATGTATCCGGAGGAGTTCCGGTTCCTGCCGCCGGTTCGGGAAGGCGGAAAACCGTTTATTTCCCTGCTGGCAGGACACAGGGATTTTGAAACACCGGATTGGGATGCAGATGCCATTCTGGCTCGTTATGAGCGGGAAAGTGAAGCATTCAGGCAGCAGAGCAAGAAATTCCACATTTACGGAGGGATCGGATGATGGATATGACACTCAGACAGATGATCGGGCAGAAAACCATTCTGGGTTTCCATGGGTTGGAAATGCCTCAGGATTTTATAGATTTCATCCGGGAATACCAGATCGGCAATGTGATCCTGTTCCAAAGAAATATTCAAAGTGCGCAGCAGCTGCGAAAGCTGTGCCAACAGATCCGAGAGGTCATCACTGATGCATGTGGGTATCCACCCTTCATCGTGATCGATCAGGAGGGCGGCATGGTGTCAAGAATTCCGGCAGATGCCGTGAATGTCCCCAGTGCCATGGCGTTGGGGGCAACGGGGGATCCGGAAAATGGATTTCGCGCTGCGCAGATCACAGCACGGCAGCTGCGTGGACTGGGGCCTAATTTCACCATGGCACCGGTTTTGGATGTGAATACCAACGGGGATAATCCGGTGATCGGAGCAAGGAGCTACGGCGACGACCCCATGAAGGTTGCGCAGTTTGGTGAGGCTGTGGTAAGAGGATATGACGGATCGGGAATTTTCTGCTGCGGCAAGCATTTTCCCGGTCACGGTGATACCTCGGTGGACAGTCATGTTGGTCTGCCGTGCATCGAAAAGACCGCTGAGGAATTGGAGCAGTCAGAACTGATACCGTTCCGCCGGGCGATCGAGGCCGGCATCCCTGCAATTATGAGCAGCCACATTCTGTTCCCCAATATTGAAAAAGAGCGGATTCCCGGAACCATGTCCCGAAAGATCATTACGGGGCTTTTGAAGGAGAAACTGGGTTTCCGTGGTCTTATCTTCACAGACTGCCTTGAAATGCAGGCGATCCAGAAGTATTACGGGACGGCCAGAGGCATGGCAGAGGCATTCCGGGCAGGGGTGGATCTGGCGGAGATCTCCAGTACATTCACTCTGGAGCAGGAGGCGGTTCGTTATGTGAACGATGAGGCAGAGCGCGGCGCCTTTGATCTGGAGGAGTTCCGGGAGTCGGCGGAGAAGATCCTTGCCATGAAAAAGCAGCTGGCAGCCTATCCGGTGGACGCACAGCTTTGCAATCGCCCTGAGGATCGGCATCTGTCGGCTGAAATGGCGAGGCAGGCGATCAGCTGCTATTCCGGGACTGCGTTTCAGGTCACGGATCGTACATTCTACTGCGGCTGTGCCGACTATCGTACCACAGAGGCTGCAAACCGCATCGCCTGTGTCGAGCCCTTTGCAGAGTATATGCAGCAGCATATGGGCGGAGGTGCTATGGTCACAGGGAAGAACCCGGAGGATGCTGAGATCATGGCAGCGGCAGCTCAGGCACAGAATTGGGACAATATCGTTCTGGCGGTCTGCAATGCCCACCTGCATCCCGGGCAGATCCGGCTGGCAAATGCTCTGGCGGAATTGGGCAAGCCCATGATGGTGGTCACAACACGCAATCCGTATGACCTGCCGAAACTTCCGAAATGCTCCTGCCTGATCAGTGCCTTTGATTACACCGAGGATAGCTTTCAGGCATTGACCGAAGTGTTCCGTGGAGGAGAAATGACGGGAAAGATCCCGGTAAAGCTGTAAGGAGCGGACTATGTTTGTAATTGGTATCGACGGAGGCGGAACAAAGACCCGAGTCGAGATAAGAAACGATAAAAATCAGCTGTTGCAGCGGAGGATCTATGGGGCATTCAACATCAACAGCATCGGACGGGATGCCTTCCGAAAACTGCTGAATGAGATCTTCTCTGAAAATATGGCGGATTGCGTTTCGATCTGCATTGGCGCAGCCGGCATTTCCAACCCCGATGCAGGCAGCATCCTGAAAGAAGTGTTGGAGCAGTCCGATTTCCGTGGGACGGTAAAATTATGCGGTGACCATGAAATTGCCCTTCGGGGTGCAATGGATACGCCGGGCATCGGGGTGATCGCCGGAACGGGCTCCATATGCTTTGGAAAAAATGCAGTCGGAGAAACGGCGCGCAGCGGCGGATATGGGCATCTCATCGATGACTGCGGCAGTGGATATGCCTTGGGAAGAGATGGTCTGGCTGCCTGTGTTCGGATGTTTGACGGACGGGCAGAGAAGAGCATCCTGCAGGATAGAATTCTGGATGCACTGGGAATTGCTGCGCCGGAGGAGCTGATTGCCTTCGTTTACAGTGCGGATACAAAGAAATCCCATATTGCTGCGTTGGCGGCATCGGTCTTGCAGGCGGCAGAAGATGGGGATCCCATGGCGATGCACATCCTGCATCAGGAGGCAGATGAAATTGTCAAAATGGTGTCAGCCGTGCAGAGAAAACTCTCCCTTGCAGGCTGCCCGATTGCACTTCTGGGAGGACTGTTTGCATCCTGCAATCCGTATTATGCCATTGTTCAGGAAAAACTAAGCCGAATGGGAGAGGTAAAGGCACCGGCACATGATGCGCTCTGGGGAGCAGCACAGATGGCATGGGAAATGCAGATATAACCCGATGTACCTTGTACATGTAGAAAATCCCAGCTGCGATCATTTTGTATGACCGTGGCTGGGATAAAGTGTTTTATGGGGATCCCCATAACAAAATGATGAAAATCTGTGGATGTTTATCTTGAGTTTATGTATATCTTATGGTTTTGTGCTATGATATAGCCAATATCATATGGCAGAGGCGATTCTGTCTGAAAAGGAGGATACGAAATGGAAAGCCTGATTCAGAAAGATCAGAAGTACAAAAAGGTTTTACGAATTGTCCGGATCATCTATGTTCTTACAGCCGTTTTTTTGACAGGAAATGGTCTGCTCCACAGAAATGCCTATGA
>JARHYV010000276.1 GCA_029258495.1 Faecousia sp.
AATAATGAATAAAATGTTATCGATACACAGTATGTGCGGAAGTGTCGTTTGTTCCAGTTCCGCTGGCAAATGTATCAGTCCACATATTTATTACTTACTTAGGAGGAATTACATTGGATCGCTTAATCACTGTTGAAGAACTGGAAGCGGCAACCAATTCCTTGCTGGAAAACGGCAAGAAGGTCGGCGCTGACTCCTGGCAGCAGCGCGTCAAGAACCAGACCCCTCACTGCGGCTTCGGTGAAGCAGGCACATGTTGCCGTATCTGCTCCATGGGCCCCTGCCGCATCACACCCAAGGCCCCTCGCGGCATCTGCGGCTGTGATGTCCACGGCATTGTCGGCCGTAACTACCTGAAGTTCACCGCAGGCGGTGCTGCTGCGCACTCCGACCACGGCCGTGAGATCATGCATGTCCTGCACCAGACCAGTGCAGACGGCAACTATCAGGTCAAAGACCCCGAAAAACTGATCCGCATTGCAAAAGAATGGAACATCGAAACCGAGGGCAAGGACATCTATGAGCTGGCACACGAAGTTGCTGTTGCCGGTCTGATGGAGTACGGCAAGCCCTTCGGCTACCAGAACTTCCTGAACCGTGCGCCCGAGCACACCCAGAAGCTGTGGGAAGAGGCCGGTCTTCGTCCCGAGGCAATCGACCGCGAAGTTTCCCGTTCTCTGCATATGACGCATATGGGCTGTTCCTCTATGCCCGAGGCCCTGATCCATCAGGCTCTGCGCGTCGGTCTGTCCGATGGCTGGGGCGGTTCCATGATGGGCACCGAGTTCTCCGATGTTCTGTTCGGAACTCCCAAGCCCGTTGACACCACTGCCAACATCGGCGTCATGGAAAAGGACATGGTCAATATCATTGTCCACGGTCACGATCCCTCTCTGTCCGAAATGATCGTTCACTACGCAAACGACCCCGAAATGATCGCTCTGGCCAAGTCCGTCGGCGCCAAGGGTATCAACATCGCCGGCGTATGTTGCACCGCTAACGAAGTCGCTATGCGTCACGGCATCCCCATGGCAGGCAACTTCCTGAGCCAGGAGAATGTCGTTCTCACCGGTGCATGTGAAGCGATCGTCGTGGATGTCCAATGTATCTTCCCCGCACTGGGCCCGCTGTCCAAGTGCTTCCATACCAAGTTCGTCACCACCTCCCCCATTGCCCGCATTCCCGACTCCGAGTTCGTTCAGTTCAGTGCTGAAACCGCCGGCGAGAACGCAAAGGCAATCGTCAAGATGGCTGTTGAGAACTTCGTCAACCGTAAGACCGAGCTGGTCAATATCCCCGACCAGAAGACCAATGCCCGCGTTGGCTACTCTGTCGAGGCCATCGTCAAGGTGCTCGATGGTGTTGCAAACTCTCAGGTCGATACCTACGGCACCACCAAGCCTCTGCTGGAGTGCGTGACCTCCGGCGTTCTGCGCGGTGCAGTTGCTATGGTTGGCTGTAACAACCCCAAGATCCGTCCTGACTACGCGCATATCGAGCTGATGAAGAAGCTCATCGCAAACGATATCATCATCATCGTTTCCGGCTGTTCCGCTCAGGCTGCCGCCAAGGCCGGTCTGTTGGATCCCGTAGTTGCTAAGGAATACTGCGGTGCCGGTCTGAAGCGTGTCTGCGAGCTGGCAAACATTCCTCCTGTGCTGCACATGGGCTCCTGCGTCGATATCTCCCGTATGCTGATCCTGGCATCCGAGCTGTCCAAGGACTCCGGTATCCCCATCGCACAGCTGCCTGTTGTTGGCTGCGCTCCCGAATGGATGTCCGAGAAGGCTGTTTCCATCGGTAACTATGTTGTTGCTACCGGTCTGGATACCTTCCTGGGTGTTGATCCTTATGTCCGCGGCTCCAGCGAGATCTGCGAGTGGCTGACCGGCGAGACCGGCATCAAGAAGTGGGTCGAGGCAAACTTCACCGTCGAGACCGACATCGAAAAGCTGGGCGACAAGATGATCGAATGCATCGAGTCCAAGCGTGCCGCTCTGGGCATCTAATTTCCATAAAGAAGGTTCCTTTACATGAAAGTAGCAATTACCGGCAAGGGTGGCGTGGGTAAAACCACCCTCGCCTCCACCTTGGCTCGGCTCTACGCTGCCGAAGGCCGTCAGGTACTGGCCGCGGATGTAGACCCGGATGCAAACCTCGGTTTGGCTCTGGGCTTTTCTCCGGAAGAGGTCAACTCCATCATCCCCATCTCCAAGATGCGCACACTGGTGGAGGAGCGTACCGGCGCCAATGAGGCCAATAAATTTTTCAAGCTCAATCCCAGTGTTGCCGATATCCCGGACAAGTACGCAAAGCAGATCAACGGCGTCAAGCTGCTGGTCATGGGTACCGTGGATGTGGGCGGCAGCGGCTGTGTCTGCCCTGAGCATGTGATGCTCAAAGCGATCCTCTCTGCCCTGACCTATCGCAAAGACGATGTGGTCATCATGGATATGGAGGCAGGTCTTGAGCATCTGGGCCGCGGCACCGCAGCCAATATGGATCAGTTCATCGTGGTCATCGAGCCCGGTGCCCGCAGCATCCAGACATACGGCAAGGTCAAACAGCTGGCGGCCGATCTGGGTGTCAAGCGTGTCCGCGTGGTCGCCAACAAAGTCCGCAGCGAAGACGACGAAGCATATATCCGTGCTCATATCCCCGCTGAGGATCTGCTTGGTTTTGTCCACTATAACCCTGAAGTGATCGAGGCCGACCGGCTTGGAAAATCACCGTATGATGTGAGCCCCACCGCAATTGACGAAATCAAGAGAATCAAATCTGTCATCGATGGCGATGAATTAAATTAGGAGGAAAAACCGTGACTTTATTTGAACGTGTATTTGGCGGTAACGATGCCGTTTACGGCCTGACTGTATCCGCTGTTGATAATGCAATCGCTCAGTATGGCGAGAGCCAGGCAGTCTCTTTCCCCGACACTGCATACGCTCTGCCCTGCTACTTTGGTGTGACCGGTGTCAAGGTCACCACTCTGGGCGAAATGAAGGCTGCTCTGGAGGTCATCAAGTCCCTGATGACCCGCAACAGCCGTCTGAACGACGCTTTCATGTCCGGTGTTGCAACCGCTCTGTGTGCTGAGTTTATCGAGGCTCTGAAGTACCTGAACGGTGCAGCTCCCTACGAGATGCCCTGCTACGGCCATCTGGCTGACGCCGTGATCCGTAATCTGGGTGTTCCCCTGGTTACCGGCGACATCCCCGGTGTTGCTGTTATTCTGGGCGAGGCTCCCTCTGCCGACGAGGCCGTGGAGCTGGTCAAGAGCTATCAGGCTCAGGGCATTCTGGTCACTCTGGTCGGCGGTGTCATCGATCAGCTGGAGGAAAAGGGTTTCAAGACCGGCGACAATGTCCGTGTCATCCCCTTGGGCAGAGATGTTACCGCTGTCATCCATGTTGTTTCCGTTGCAGTCCGTGCTGCTCTGATCTTCGGCAACATCACCGGCGGCGATGCAGCCGGCCTGATGAAGTACACCTTCGAGCGTGTGCCTGCATTTGTTAACGCATTCAAGCCTCTGGACGATGTGATCATCGCTTGCGGCGCCGGTGCCATTGCTCTTGGTTTCCCTGTTATCACCAACGAAACCGAGAACATCTTCCGCGTACCCAAGTCCCTGATCGTTCAGGAGGATGTTTCCAAGTTCAACGCTACCTCTCTGGAGGCTCGCGATATCAAGCTGAAGATCACCAAGATCGACATTCCCGTGTCCTTCGCTTCCGCATTTGAAGGCGAGATCATCCGACGCGGCGACATGCAGATCGAGATCGACGGTTCCCGCAAGGACTGTTTCGAGCTGGTCACCACCAAGGATCCTCTGGACATCGAGGATCACAAGATCACCGTCGAGGGTCCCGAACTGGACGAGTTCGAGGCAGGCTCCAAGATCTCCGTATCCTACACCATCGAGGTTGGCGGCAAGAACATGCAGCCCGACTTCGAGGCTGTTATGGAGCGTAAGATCCACTCCTACCTGAACTGCATCGAGGGTGTCATGCACACCGGTCAGCGTGATATGATCCGTATTCGTATCTCCAAGGCCGACTTTGAGGCAGGTTTCCGTCTGAAGCACATCGGCGAAGTCCTGTACGCAAAGATCAAGTCCGAGTTTGAGGCTGTTGTTGATAAGTGTCAGGTCAAGATTGTTGTCGGCGACGAGGCAAACAAGGTTCTGCGCGCTCAGGCCAACGATGTCTTCAACAAGCGTGACGACCGTCTGAGAAGTATGACCGACGAGTCTGTTGATCAGTTCTATACCTGCACCATGTGTCAGGCATTCTCCCCCAGCCATGTCTGTATCGTCACCCCCGAGCGTCTGGGTCTGTGCGGTGCCGTTTCCTGGCTGGACGCTAAGGCAACCAACGAGCTGGATCCCACCGGCCCCTGCCAGATCGTCCCCAAGAACAACTGTCTGGACGAGAAACTGGGTCGTTATGTTGATGTTGACGAGGCCGTTGACAAGTACTCCCACGGTGCTCTGGAGCATGTTACCCTGTACTCCCTGTTCCAGGATCCCATGACCTCCTGCGGCTGTTTCGAGTGTATCTGTGGTGTCGAGCCTGTATCCATGGGTGTTGTCATCACCTGCCGCGAGCATGCAGGTATGACTCCTCTGGGCATGACCTTCTCCGAAATGGCATCCATGACCGGCGGCGGTGTTCAGACTCCCGGTTTCATGGGTCACGGCAAGCACTTCATCTCTTCTCACAAGTTCATCGCTGCAGAAGGCGGCCCCGGCCGTATCGTGTGGCTGCCCAAGATGCTCAAGGAGCAGATCCGCGATCATCTGGATGCTACCGCAAAGGAAATGTACGGTGTCGAGAACTTCACCGACATGATCGCCGACGAAACCGTCTGCACCGAAGATCCCGAGCAGCTGCTGGCATTCCTGTCCGAGGTCGGTCACCCCGTCCTGAGCATGGAGCCCTTCGATATGTAATCCCCTGCAGCAAACATCGGTGCTCAGAATGCCGATTTGTTGCCAACCAAACAGTTTTACAGCCCTTCCGTTTTCGGGAGGGCTGTTTTATATGTATTTATCCGTAAATTTAGATACAAAAAAGTGCCCACCGTTTCCGGCAGGCACTTCATCAACATTTTACACGCATTGGCTTTGAATGTCAATAGCCGAGCCTGCCAGTCTTTTGCCGAAAATCCTGTCACATTTTTGGCATGCCTTTTCGCTGTTTTTCCTTTTATCTCACCGGAAACTATGGTATACTGTGAAAAGATTATATATTGGAGAAGAGTTTGACATGAGTAAGATCGGATTTGATAACGAAAAATATCTGACCACCCAATCTGAGCAAATTCGCAAGCGCATTGCCCAGTTTGGCGGAAAACTGTATCTGGAATTCGGCGGAAAGCTGTTTGATGATTACCACGCATCCCGTGTTTTGCCCGGGTTTGAGCCCGACAGCAAGATCCGCATGCTGCAGCAGCTCAAGGACGATGTGGAAATCGTCATCGTAATCAACGCTGCCGATATCGAAAAGAATAAAGTGCGCGGCGATCTGGGCATCACCTATGATGCAGATGTCCTTCGCCTGATCGACACCTTCCGCGAGCTTTCCCTGTTTGTCGGCAGTGTTGTCTTGACCCGCTACACCGGTCAAAGTACCGCGGACGCCTTTCTCCGGCGGCTGGAATCTCTGGGGATCCGCTGCTACAAGCACTATAATATCCCCGGCTATCCCGGCGATGTTCAGCGCATCGTCAGTGACGAAGGGTTTGGTCTGAACGACTACATCGAAACCTCCCATTCTCTGGTCGTCGTCACCGCCCCCGGGCCTGGCAGCGGTAAAATGGCCACTTGCCTGAGTCAGCTTTACCACGACCATAAGCGGGGAATCACCGCAGGCTATGCCAAATT
>JARHYV010000116.1 GCA_029258495.1 Faecousia sp.
TCTTCTCGTAAGCAATCTTGGATCTGATGACATCCTTCTTAGAGGACTTGATGTTGGGCATGGATTACACCTCCTGTTCCACAATCTTCGGCCTAGACAGCCTTTTATGCAGTAACACATTATAGCGCACCTTTCCGATAAAATCAATCCCTTTTTTCAAAATATTATTCTCTTTTGAAACAAATCCAGAAATATCCGAGCAAATTTTCGCTTTCTTCTCTCTGGCGGTGCAAAATTTCGGCAGAAAGCACCCTCTGTCAAGCGTGAAATTGCCCAAATTGCATTGTCCATTTTTGACCCCGAGAAAACCATTGAGAAATTGCACAATTTGTCGGAACATGGGGTTTTATGTTATGTAAACAATCGTCGTATAAAACACCGTTATCCACATACCCCCATCTCTGTGGATAACCCTTGTGGAGAAAACTGTGTACAATGTGGAAAACAAGCAGTTATCAACAGTTATTTCCGTTTTTATCCATCAACAGCCCCGGTGGAAAACTATGTATAACCCTCTGCATATCCACACCCCCAATGTGCAACAATCGAAATTACGTCACCAAAATCCCCCAGAATATTTTCCGGCAAAATCGTTCAAATCGTTTCATTTTGTCGGTATTTTGCCCCTTGCTCCCACCGGCATCCGGCGGGTGTTCGGACTGTTTTTTGTGATATCTCACAAAGTGTGCATGTATCAAACCAAAAGACCGGGAAATACTGAGAATGTGACAAACCAATCAGATACGGAGGAAGATCCATGCAAGGCAAAGTGGAACTGTGCGGAGTGAACACATCCCGTCTGCGCGTGCTCAGCGCAAGGGAGATGGACGAGCTGCTCCGCCGCTCAAAAAACGGGGACGAGGATGCCCGAAAGACTTTGGTAGAGGGGAACCTGCGGCTGGTGCTTTCCGTGATCCAGCGGTTCGACAAGCGTGGGGAAAGTCCCGACGATCTGTTTCAGGTCGGCTGCGTCGGGCTGCTGAAAGCCATTTCCAATTTCGATCCGGACAAGCAGGTTCGCTTTTCCACCTACGGTGTGCCCATGATCGCCGGAGAGATCCGCCGCTATCTCCGGGACAACAGTCCCATCCGGGTATCCCGCTCCCTGCGCGATCTTGCATACAAAGTCCTGCAATACAAGGAAACCATGACCCTGCGGCTGGGCAGAGAGCCCGCTCTGGACGAGATCTCCAAGGAGCTGGATATCAGCGTGCAGGAGATCAGCAATGCTCTCGATGCCGTCAGCGCTCCCGTGAGCCTGTTCGACTCGGTCTACTCCGACGGCGGTGATCCGCTCACCATCATGGATCAGGTAAAGGACACCAAAAACACCGAATTTCAGTGGATGGAACACATCATCCTGCAGGAAGGTTTCTGCCGACTGAGCGACCGGGAAAAGCAGATCCTTTCCCTGCGGTTTTATGATGGGAAGACCCAGATGGATGTGGCACGGCAGCTGCACATCTCTCAGGCACAGGTGTCCCGTCTGGAAAAGGGCGCCATTAGCGGTCTGAGAAAATATGTGAATGTTCAGGTGTCGTGACGGCATAACCCTTCCCATAACAGCATACACTCAATCAGAAATGACGGAGGTGGGACTTTATGGGTATTCGGGTGACGGATCTGCATTGCAAAGAGGTGGTGTGCGTCTGCGACGGTGCGCGGCTGGGATTTGTATCGGATGTGGAGGTGGAGCTCCCTACCGGTCAGGTGTGCGCCATCGTGGTGCCGGGCAAGTACAAATTCTGGGGGCTGTTCTGCTGTGTGGAGGACTATGTGATCCCATGGAGCAGCATCCGCAGGATCGGCGATGACATCATTCTGGTGGATTGCAGGCCCAATGACTGCCGCAAGCCCCGTCCGAAGACCAGCTGGTTCCACTGATGCCCCTGAAAACGCCACGATCCCGGACACAATGCACAAGGATCCACGATTTGTGGATCCTTGTTTTGTTTAAGGTCATTTTTTCGGAATAAAAGCAAAAAAATATGGAAATAGTACTTGAAAAATGGCTTTGGTTCTTATATAATGATTCAGCATGGGCAAATCCCATGACAAAATGAATGCCACACACCCGGGGATCGCATGCCCAAGTGTCTGTCTTCAGGCGGGTCTGCGAGATGATCGGGGTGGAGGAAAAACAAAAGGAGATTTTTTAACATGGCTGTCGTATCTATGAAGCAACTGCTGGAAGCCGGCGTGCACTTTGGTCACCAGACCCGCCGCTGGAACCCCAAAATGGCCCCCTACATCTACACCGAGCGTAACGGTATCTACATCATTGACCTGCAGAAGACCGTTAAGAAGCTGGAGGAGGCTTACTCTTTCGTCCGTGACATTTCCGCAGAAGGCGGCTCCGTGCTGTTTGTCGGCACCAAGAAGCAGGCTCAGGACGCTATCAAGGAAGAAGCTGCCCGCTGCGGCGGTTACTATGTCAACGCTCGTTGGCTGGGTGGTATGCTGACCAACTTCCGCACCATGCGTACCCGTATCGACCGTCTGGCACAGCTGCGCAAGATGGAAGAGGACGGCACCTTCGCAATGCTGCCCAAGAAGGAAGTCATCAAGCATCAGGCTGAGATCGCTAAGCTGGAGAAGTACCTGGGCGGTGTCAAGGAAATGAAGAAGCTGCCCGCAGCTCTGTTCATCGTTGACCCCCGCAAGGAGCGCAACGCCATCGCTGAGGCTACCAAGCTGAACATTCCCATTGTCGCTATCGTTGACACCAACTGTGATCCCGACGAGATCGACTATGTCATCCCCGGCAACGACGACGCAATCCGCGCTATCCGTCTGATCGCCGCTACCATGGCTAACGCTGCCATCGAGGGCCGTCAGGGTGAGGATACCGCTGTTGAGGCTCCTGTCGAGGAGTAATTCCAAAAATTCAGCGCCCACATAACCTGTGGGCGCTTCCCAAATCATCACTATTTAGGAGGAATTCCAAAATGGCTTTTACTGCTCTTGATGTTAAGAAACTGCGTGAAATGACCAATGTCGGCATGATGGACTGCAAGAAGGCTCTGGCTGCCACCGACGGCGATATGGACAAGGCTATCGACTGGCTGCGTGAAAAGGGTCTGGCTAAGGCTGCTAAGAAGGCTGACCGCGTCGCTGCAGAAGGCGTTGCTTACGCTGCTGTGATCGACGGTGTGGGCGTTGTGATCGAGGTCAACTCCGAGACCGACTTCGCTGCCAAGACCGAGGCATTCATGGATCTGGTCAAGAACCTGGCTGCCGTTGTTGCTAAGGAAAATCCCGCTGATGTTGAGGC
>JARHYV010000213.1 GCA_029258495.1 Faecousia sp.
AAGGTGCCCAGAACAGGGAAGAGCCAAAACAGACGGGCTTTCCCTCGGGCAGCCGGATCCCCAGCTCCTTTGCAAAGTCGAGCCATTCTTTTGGCAGTTTTTCTGCTTTGGAAGGCTCAAGAGTAGAGATTTCGTCGCCGGACTTGTGCAGCACGGCAGCAAAATGCCCCTCTCCGTGCTGATGGTGAGGCCACAGCCGGAAGGTATGCTCCAAACCGTCCACGGGATCCTCGATGAGATCCGGCCGTCCGGCAGAAAGTGCAGGTGCATGGACGAACTCGATGGAAAAATCCGGATGCGCTTTCAGAAAATCGGAGATCGCACCCTCGTCCTCGGCAGGGGCAAAGGTGCAGGTGGAGTAGACCATCCGTCCGCCGGGACGCAGGAGCTTTGCGGCGGTGGACAGGATCTCCTGCTGCCGATGGGCACACATTTCCACGGTTTCCGGACTCCAGTCGGTGACGGCAGCCTCTTCCTTGCGGAACATGCCTTCGCCGGAGCAGGGGGCATCCACCAAGATCCGGTCAAAGGCTCCTGCAAATCGGCGCTCCAGATCGGATGGGTGGTGGTTCAGCACCAGTGCATTGGCAACCCCCATGCGCTCGATATTCCGGGAGAGGATGCGGGCGCGCTTGGGATTGATCTCATTGCAGACCAGAAGTCCCAGACCCTGCATTTTTGCGGCAATCTGGGTGGTTTTTCCTCCGGGGGCAGCGCAAAGATCGCAGACCAGTTCACCGGGCTGAGGGTCAAGCAGTGTGACGGGAGCCATGGCACTGGCTTCCTGCAGGTAGTAAAGACCTGCCTCGTGCCAGACATGCAGTCCGGGTCTGGCATCGGGATCGTAATAATAGCCATATTCCGCCCAGGGGACAGGCTCCTTTACAAAAGGAAGAGCTGGAAATGCATGGGTCTTCAGCGGATTAAAGCGGAGCGCAACGGCTCTGGGACGATCTAAACTGGCCACATAGTCGGGGTATTCATCCTTGAGATGCTGCTCCATTCGCAGCAAAAAAGCTTCCGGCAGCATAAAAATGCTCCTTTTCTTAATAGTTTTCTATCATTATAGAGGGCGGGCACAGGCTTGTCAAGAATGATCCGCCGTGGTAAAATAGGGACAATCTGGAACTTGGAGGAAAAATCATGGATCATGGAAAACAGGCAGCCGAGCTGTTCCTGCAGGGATACAACTGCGCTCAGGCGGTGGTGATCGCATTTTGTGATGTGACCGGGATGGAGCCGGAATTTGCCGCAAGACTTTCTTCGTCCTTTGGCGGAGGCATCGGGCGCATGCGGGAGGTATGCGGCGCCGTCAGCGGCATGGCGATGGTACTGGGGCTGCTGTATGGGTACGAGTCGCCGGAGGATATTCAATCGAAAAAAGAACACTATGTCCGTATTCAGGAGATCTCTGGAAAATTCCGCGACTGCTATGGCAGTGTGGTCTGCAAGCAGCTGTTGAAAAATGCATCCACAGACCCCACGCCGGAGGCAAGGACGCAGGAATACTACAATGTGCGCCCCTGCGCCGGATTTGTGTATCTGGCAGGCAAGCTTTTGGATGAATACATCCTTGCGCATCCATTGGAGAAGGCACATGGATGATCTGATCTATAATCAGCATAAGATACCGGCCCGTCAGTGGCGGTATGGATTTCGCCGCAGCTCCGCAACCGGATGCGGTTGGATCGCGACATACAATGCCCTGCATCTTCTGGGGCATCATGCCCAGCCTGAAAACCTGATCCGATATTATGAGCGACAGCTGCCGCTGATCCACGGAAATCTGGGCACCAGTATTTGGGGGCCGGCAGTATGTTTCCGGCAATGGGGGTTCCCGACGCGGATGGTGCTCAGGCGCAGCCGTTTCGATGATGCAGTCAAGGGATCGGATGTTTCCATCCTGTTTTACCGCTGGAGGCGCGGATGGCGGATCGGTGCGCATTTTGTTGCGGTTCATCACACGCCTCAGGGCTTTGTGGGATACAATACCTTCCGCAACAGCGTGGGGCCGGACTTCTACGGAGAGAGTCTGGATGACTTCCTCCGCCGGAACGGGTATTTTGGAGCGGCGGTAACAACGATCTCCCACAGGAGATGAGTTCGTGGGATACAGAAATGAAACCGGAGTGTGATGGATCACACTCCGGTTTTGCATATTTAGGATCTTTGATACAGGGGCTTGATCTTGCGGCGGAACAGCCTTGCAAACAATGCGATGGTAACAAGGAAACTGACGATCTCAGCAACGGGGAAAGACCACCACACCAGATTGACATTCCCGGAAAGGCTCAGCAGATAAGCCGCCGGGAGGAGTGCAATCAGCTGGCGGCAGAGGGCAGTATAGGTGGTATACAGCCCATTCCCCAAAGCCTGAAAGCTGCCGCTGAGGGCAATGCCGATCGCTGCAAACGGGAAAGACAAGGAGATGATACGCAGGGCACTGCGGCCCATAACAAGAAACTCCGCTGTGGGATTAAAGATGCTCAGCAGCTGATCGGGGAAGATCTGAAAAGACAGGACACCCAAAAGCATGATGGTAAATGCACTGATCGTGGATTTTTTCAGGGTGTCCGTGATCCGCTTGGGATTGCGCGCACCGTAGTTGTATGCGATGATCGAAATGGTGGCATTGTTGATGCCGAACACCGGCAGGAAGAAGAAACTTTGCAGCTTGAAATAGATGCCGAAGACACTGGTAGCGGTTTCGGTGAAACTTTGCAGGATCTGGTTCATTCCGAAGGTCATGATAGAACCGATACCCATCATAATAACAGAAGGGATCCCCACCGCCAGAATGGGACGGATCACATTGCTCTGGGGTTTCAGATATTTCACATTCAGATGGACATCGTGGTTGCATCTGTGGTTCAGGTACAGGGCAAGCAGTGCGGCGACCCACTGAGCCAGCACGGTTGCCACGGCTGCACCGGCAATGCCCATAGCCGGCATGCCGAATTGACCGAAAATGAATACCGGGTCGAGAATGATATTGATGAGCGCACCGGTCAGCTGCACGATCATGGAATAGAAGGTGCGGCCTGTGGATTGCAGCAGCCGCTCGCCCAGAACCTGTACGAAAAGACCCAGACTGAAGATGCTGCAGATCGCAAGATATTCAGAGCCGCCGTCGATGGTTTCTGTCACGGTGGACTGCATTTCAAAGTAGGCACGGGAGCCAAGTATGCCAAACAGCATGAAACCTATGGTGGCAATCAGCACCAGAAAGAAACCGTTTCCGGCGGCTTGGTTGGCGCGGTCTTTGTTGCCCTCGCCCAAGGATTTGGATAGGAGTGCATTCACACCGATGCCGATACCGGTCGAAAAGCCGATCAGCAGATTCTGCACCGGGAACGCAAGGCTCAGTGCCGTGACGGCGGATTCCGAGATCCGGGAAACATAGATGCTGTCGACCACATTGTACATGGCCTGCACCAGCATGGAGATCATCAGTGGGAGTGCCATATTTGCGAGCAGACGCCCGGTGGGCATGGTGCCCATTTTGTTTTCGCCAGAAGATGGCATTTGATTTTTCTTTGTCATGATTTTTCCTCAGTTGCTGTGTAAACATAAAATTCGACACTATATTATATCGTGATAACCATAAAAACGCAAGCGGAAATGATGCTTTTTATTGCGTTTCAGACACATGGATGGTACAATGACAGCAATCATCAAAAAGGAGTGATTTATGATGCAATACCAAGATATCAGTTCCGCATGGGCAGAATTTGCCCGGGTCAGTGCGACCCTGAACGCATATTACCACGCAATGAATGTTCTGGGGACAGATGCCGCAACGGCGGCACCGTCAGACTCAGCCGAAGGACGCGGCAGAACGATGGAGGTACTCAGCGGTGTGGTCTATGACCTGATCGCCGATCCGGAAAATCACAAGCTGATCGCCTATCTGGAGCAGCATCGGGACGAACTGAACCAGATGCAGAACCGGCAGGTGCAGCTGATGCGCAAGCAGGCAGATCAGCTTTCCCGTATCCCACAGCAGGAGTATGTGGCATATTCGGTACTTCTAAACGATGCAGAGGGAATTTGGCGCAAGGCAAAAAATAACAATGATTTTGCATCATTTGCCCCGACTTTGGAGAAAATCGTTGACTTTAACCGGAAATTTGCAGGATATTACAACCCCAAGCTGCCTGCTTACGATGCTCTGCTGAACGAATATGAAGAAGGGCTCACCATGCAGACGCTGGATGCATTCTTCGGTGAGCTCCGTTCGGCACTGGTGCCGCTGATCCATGCGGTCGGGCAGAAGGAGCAGATCGACGATGCCTTCCTGAAACGCAGCTACCCCATTGAGCAGCAGAGAAAATTCTCCGCGTATCTGATGGAGGTTATGGGCATCGATCCTGCACGCTGCACCATCGCTGAGTCAGAGCATCCCTTTACAGCGGGGTTCAACAACCACGATGTGCGCATCACCACCCATTATTACGAAAATGATGTGGCAAATTCCATGTACTCGGTGATCCACGAAGGCGGACATGCCCTCTACGAGCTAGGGGTGGACGATGCATATAATTTCACCGGTCTTCAGGGCGGTGCATCCATGAGCATCCACGAGAGCCAGAGCCGTTTCTATGAAAACATTGTGGGCAGAAGTCTGGCATTTGTGGAGGGGATCTTCCCCAAAATGCAGGAGCTGTTCCCGGAACAGCTGAAGGATGTGACTGCGGAGCAGATGTATCGTGCGGTGAACAAGGCAGAGCCTTCCCTGATCCGCACCGAGGCAGACGAGCTGACTTACAGCATGCATGTGATGGTGCGCTATGAACTGGAAAAGCAGCTGATCAGCGGCAGCCTGCAGGTGAAGGATCTGCCTCAGGCGTGGAACCGCATGTATGCGGAGTATCTGGGTGTGGAGGTTCCGGATGATAGCCGCGGCTGCCTGCAGGACAGCCATTGGGCAGGCGGCTCCATCGGCTATTTCCCGTCGTATGCACTGGGCAGTGCCTATGGCGCTCAGATGAAGGCATTCATGGAACAGGACATCGGCTCCGTGGAGGCACTGGTCGCCAAGGGAGAGCTGCACAAGGTGACCGAATGGCTGGCACAGCATATCCACCGTTACGGTCAGCTGTATCAGCCCGGTGAGCTCTTTGAGCGTACCTGCGGAAAATTTGATGCGAAATACTATACCGATTATCTGACGGAAAAGTATACAGAGCTTTATGCCCTGTAATATAAAATTCCCCCTGTTTCAACAGAAACAGGGGGTGATTTTATGCAAAATATTGGATCATTCCCACGATGAACAGTGCAAAAATGATCACAGGGAGCAGGCAGCTTACATACCACCGCATCCAAGGCCTGACCTGAACACCGGAACCGGTATTGGCCTCTTTGGTGAAATTGTCCCAGCCCCAGCCTCGCTTTCGGGTGCAGAACAGAACCAAAACCAGTGAGCCCAATGGCAGAAGGACATTGTTGACTGCAAAATCTTCAAGATCCATAATGGTATTTCCTGCCTTCAGGGGGTGAAAACCGGACAGGACATTGAACCCAAGGATGCAGGGCATGCTTGCGACCAGGACAGCAATGCAGTTGATCAGACAGGCTTTTTTGCGGCTCCATCCGGTTAGGTCACAGGTGCAGGCGATCAGTACCTCAAACACCGCAAGGACGGTGGAGAAGGCGGCAAAGAACATGAACAGAAAGAACAGGCTGCCCCACAGCCTTCCAAGGGGCAGGTGATTGAAGATGTTGGGCAGGGTGATAAAGATGAGCTTCGGCCCGCTGCTGACCTGCACACCATAGGCGGAGCATGCAGGAAAGATGATCAGACCGGAGCAAAGTGCCACAAAGGTATCCAGTGCAGCCACATGGATGGATTCGCCCATAAGTGCCCGGTCTTTTCCAAGATAGCTGCCAAAGATCGCCATGGCACCCATACCAAGACTGAGGGTGAAGAAGGCCTGATTCATGGCAGCCACAATCACATTTATGATACCGGCATCCAGTGTCCGCTGCAGATCCGGCAGAAGATAAAATCTCAGACCGTCGCCGGCACCCTGCAAAAAGATGCTGTTGACCGCCAAAAGCAGGATCAGCACGATCAGTGAGCCCATCATGTATTTTGTAATGCGTTCCAGACCCTTTTGCAGACCGATGGAATTGATGGCAAAGCCTGCAATGACGACAGCAGCCATGTACACGGTCATGCTGACAGGGTCAGAAAGCATGCTTTCAAAAGCACCGCCCACCTGTTGGGCATCCATACCGGAAAAAGCTCCGGCTGCAGTGCGGACGAAGTATTGCAGCATCCAGCCTGCAATGGTGGTGTAGCACATCATCAGGATGAAATTGCCCAAAAAGGCAGCAAGTCCATGGATGTGCCACTTCGTGCCCTTCTTTTCCAGCTGCTGATACATATGCACAGGGCTTTTTTGTGCGGCACGACCGATGGAGAACTCCATGGTCATGACGGGAATACCCAGAATAACCAGAAACAGCAGATAGATCAGCACAAATACGGCACCGCCGTATTGACCGGTGATATATGGGAACTTCCAAACATTTCCAATGCCGACAGCACAGCCGGCACTCAGCAGGATAAACCCGATCCTGCTCCCAAGACGCTCTCTCTCCATAAGGGGGATCCTCCTCCTTGATAAAAATATTGTCTTATTATAAAGAGAAGGGTATATCTTGTCAATAAAATTTATGGAAAAATTGAAGATCCCTCTGCTTTTGAAAGGCAGAGGGATCACTTTTATTTGACGGGGATGTTTTTTGTGGCAACAACGGCGACGCCGGTGCCTGCCACATCAGGAAGGATCACCTGACCGATGGATATGGGGGCAGGGACTTCCACTGCCTGCAAAGCCTTGATGCATGCAAAGATCTTTCCCTTGGGGATGTCGGCGGCGGTCTTTACGGATACGACTGCAAGGGTGCCGCCGGTGACTCGGACGGTGGTGGTGACGATCCGGGTGGGTGCGGTCAGCTCCTTGCGGGCATATCGATCGCCGGTCTTGCAGGTGTTTCCGGTCACGCTGACAATTTCACTGCCATCCATCTGCACGGTCAGCTGGCAGCCCAGAGGGCAGCCGATACAGGTTAGATTTACGGTTTTCATATCAGGCATCCTCCAGTTTCAGCGTGATCTCGGTCAGATCCTGAACCTGCAGGATCGACTCGGCAGACAGCTTGATGGTTTCCATCTCGCCGGGAGCCAGTACATTTCGTTTCTTGCTGAGGAGCTTGGTTTCCCCTGCATACACCGCAATGCGTTTGTTTTTGTACACATTATCCACCCGGAACCGAACAGTGACAAAATCCTCCGGCGCAAGATGCCCGGGACGGATGGCTGTGGGTACGCTGTAACGAACTCCGTTTTGGCAGTGCAGGGGAATGCTCTGTGTATCGGGGGCATTGCCTGATTGAATGTAGGCGGCGGCATGGACACCGGCGGCAGCGGCCTCCTCGGAAACATAGTCCACAAGGTCGTGCACATGCAGCACATTGCCGGCGGCGAATACCCCGGGGATGTTGGTTTCCAGAGCCTCGTTTACGGACGGGCCGTTGGTGACGGGGTTCAGTGTGACCTGAGCGCCCCGGCTCAATTCATTTTCGGGGATCAGACCGCAGCTGAGCAGCAGTGTGTCGCATTCGTAGAATTCTTCCGTGCCGGGCACGGGCTTGCCCTGCTCGACTCTGGCGAGGGTGATGCCTTCCACTCTGTCCCTGCCGCGGATATCCACCACGGTGTGGCTGAGTTTCAGCGGAATGCCGAAATCATCCAGACATTGGACGATGTTTCGTTTCAGACCGCCGGAGTAGGGCATCAGCTCCGCAACCACCTTGACCTCGGCGCCCTCCAGTGTCATGCGCCGAGCCATGATCAGCCCGATATCACCGGAGCCGAGGATCACGACTTTCCGACCGGGCAGCTTGCCCTCCATATTGACCAGCCGCTGAGCGGTACCGGCTGTGTAGATCCCCGCAGGACGGCTGCCGGGGATATTCAGCGCACCGCGGGGACGCTCACGGCAGCCCATTGCCAGAATGACGGCTTTCGGCGTCAGCTGAAACAGTCCGTCTGTTCGGTTCATGGCGGTGACGGTTTTCTCGTGGGAAAGCTCCAAAACCATGGTGTTGAGCTTGTATTCGATGCCAAGCTCCTGCACCTGCGCAATGAAACGGCTGGCATATTCGGGGCCTGTCAGCTCCTCCTTAAAGGTGTGCAGCCCAAAACCGTTGTGGATGCACTGGTTCAGAATACCGCCCAGTTCTCCGTCGCGCTCCAGGATCAGGATATCGTCGATCCCGGCTTTCTTTGCGGATATGGCGGCTGCAAGTCCGGCAGGGCCGCCTCCGATGATGACAAGATCATATTGTTTCATCTTGCAGCCTCCTTATACATGGTCTTTGTTGGTGCCTAGGATGAGTTTGCTTCCGGCACCGGATTTTGTGATCTCGTCCAGAGGGACATTGCGTTCCCGGGCGAGGATCTCCATGACCTTCGGGCTGCAAAATCCGCCCTGACAGCGCCCCATACCGGCCCGGGTGCGGCGCTTTACGCCGTCGATACTTCTGGCACCGGGGGTGCGGCGGATGGCATCGATGATCTCGCCCTCAGTAATGGTTTCACAGCGGCAGATCACCGTGCCGTATGCAGGGTTCTCGGCGATCAGCTGTGACCGCTGCTCAGGGGAGAGGGTCTTTGGGTCGAGGATCCCCTTTCGTGTACCGTCAAATGTGGGGTCATCCTCCAAATTTAGGATGTCACCGGCGATCTGGGCAGCCATGACTCCAATGGCAGGCGAGCAGCTCAGTCCCGGGGATTCAATGCCTGCGCAGTCCACAAATCCGGGCGCGACCTCCTCGATGGTGAACCGATGGCGGGTGTCGTGAGCACGAAGACCGGCAAAGCTGGTAATGGTTTGACGAAGAGGCAGATCCTCGATGACAACAGCGGATTTCTTGCGCACCAGATCCAGACCCTCCTGCGTGGTGGCAGTGCAGTCCTTGTCTTCAATATCGATGGCAGTGGGGCCGACGATGGTGTTGCCGTGGACGGTGGGGCTTACAAGGACACCCTTGCCGAAACGATCCGGCAGCTGAAAAATGGTGTGTTTAACATGACCTTCGGTGGAACGGTCAAGCAGGAAATAATCTCCCCGGCGCGGAACGATGGTCATGGGTTCCTGGGATACCTGATTGTGCAGCTCATCTGCATGGACACCGGCTGCATTGATGACCACCTTGGCAGTCAGCGTACCCTTGGAGGTATCCAGAGCCCAACCGCCGTCGATGGGCTGCACATGGGTCACTTCCGTGTCAAACTGGAAGGAAACCCCGTTTTTTGCGGCATTTTCCGCCAGTGCATAGGTCAGGCCGAAGGGACATACGATCCCGGCGCTTGGTGCGTACAGTGCGGCAACGGCATCCTTGGAGATGTGGGGCTCCATGGTCATCAGCTCATCATGCTCCACGATGCGAAGACCCTCCACTCCGTTGGCGATACCGTTTTCGTACAGGCGGTTCAGATTTTCCCGATTTGACTCGTCCATCATGACCACAAGCGAGCCGATGTTCTGATAGTGAAAATCCAATTCCCGGGCAAGCTCCGGCATCATGCGGCTGCCCTGCACATTCAGCTTTGCCATCAGACTGTTTTTGGGGGCATCGTAGCCTGCGTGGACGATGGCGGAATTTGCCTTGGAGGTGCCGCAGCAGACATCCTCCTCACGCTCTACCACAAGGAAATTGCCCTTTCGCCGGGAAAGCTCTCTGGCGATGGCACAGCCGGAAACGCCGGCTCCGATAATGATGATATCATACATGGATCTTGCCTCACTCTTCTTTTGCCCAGTCATAGGCATATTTTACGGCTTTGTTCCAGCCCTTGATGCGCTTTTGGCGGCTGGTTTCATCAATCCCGGGGGTGAAAATGCGCTCAATGCCGGAATTTTGCAGCACATCCTCCTTGCTCTTCCAATACCCCACGGCGAGTCCTGCCAGATATGCCGCACCCATTGCGGTGGTTTCGACACAGGTAGGACGGTAGACGGGGACACCGATAAGATCCGACTGGGTCTGCATGATATAGTTGTTGGCGGATGCGCCGCCGTCCACCTTGAGCTCGGTGAGCTTAAAGCCGGAGTCTGCCTCCATGGCGGTCAGGACATCGTGGGTCTGGTAGCACAGGCTGTCCAGTGTCGCGCGGATGATATGGTATTTGTTGCAGCCCCGGGTCAGACCGACAATGGCACCGCGGGCATACTGATCCCAATGAGGGGCTCCCAGTCCGGTGAATGCCGGAACCACATAGCAGCCGTTGGTATCGGGAACCTTGCGTGCCATATATTCAGAGTCGGCAGCAGACTCGATAAAACGCATTTCCTCGCACAGCCACTGGATTGCGGCTCCTGCGACAAAGATGGATCCTTCC
>JARHYV010000285.1 GCA_029258495.1 Faecousia sp.
ATGCTCATGTGCCAGCCCATCAGGCTTATGCTCCGGGTGGGATAGATCAGCAGAAAATTCAGGATCACATTGACAATATTCACCGTGGCCCCCACCTTCATGGGGGTTTTGGTGTCGCCGGCTGCACGCAAAGCCGTTCCAAACAGAATGATCGCCGTCCTTGGCAGCATCGGCAGATACAGCACAAAGAAATATGTGGATGCCAGCGGCCGGATTGCCTCATCCACCCGCATCCAAACGGGAACCACTCCGCTTACTGAAACCGTGAGCAGGGTGAAAAAGACTCCGGTGATCCCAGTCACCAGAACCAGCTGCGCAACCGCTCTGGATGCAGCCTTGCGATCATCTGCTCCGTATGCCTGAGCAATATAGGACAAAAAGCCCACCCCCAGAGCGGAAATGGTGCTTGTGATCAGCCAGTTCACCGTTGCCGTTGCTCCGACTGCCGCCGTTGCCTGAGTTCCCAATGCACCCACCATGGCCGTGTCGATATACTGCACCGCAGTCTGCATCAGCTGCTCCAGCATCGTCGGCCACGCAAGCGCCAATATGACACCGATGATCTCCTTATTCCATCTTTCTTTTCTTAGGATACGCATAACTCAACTCCACATAGAAATCTGCGCTCTGCCGGATGGCAGAGCGCATGTATTTACTTCTTCTTCCGCTCCGGGATCAAGAAAATCGAAACCAGACATGCCGCAAGGAGAAAATAAGGATAGAATAGATACCGCATGATTTCAAACGCCGAAATATCGATCCCCATTTCTGCCGTTGCCGTGATCGCCACAAGCATCTGGGCGCCATACGGGATAATTCCCTGGGAAATACAGGAAAATGTATCCAGAAGGCAGGCACTTCGTTTGGGAGAAATGCCGTAATCCCTGCTCATATCCCGGGCAATGGGATTTGCCATCACGATGGCCACCGTGTTATTCGCTGTCGCCACATCCATGGCCGCTACAAGGATGCCCATGCCAAGCTGTCCGCCGCATCTGCCCTTGAAGACCCGCCGGATCAGATACAGCAGTGCATCAAATCCACCGTACTGCCGGATCAGCGCGCACATGGCGGCAACCAAAATCGCCACCATACTGGTTTCAAACATTCCCTCTGCACCGGAGCCCATGTTTGCCAAAAGCTCCGTGACCGCCGTCTGCCCTGTCATCAGCATGATCAGCGATCCGGACACGATACCGGCCAGAAGCACCACGAACACATTGATCCCCGCAATACCGCCCGCCAGAACCAGAACATATGGGACGATCTGGATCAAATTATAGGTTTTTTCAATGGGTGCAATGGGCTTGTTCACCGTCATAACAAGCACCAGAGCCAGCGTCAGCAAGGCCGCCGGCAGAGCAATGAAGAAATTGCCCTTGAACTTGTCGCGCATATGGCAGCCCTGTCCGTTGCAGGCTGCAATGGTGGTATCCGAAATGAAGGACAGATTGTCCCCAAACATTGCACCGCCTACGATGGTGCCGACACACAGTGCCACGCCCAGACCGGAGGCCTGAGCCACCTCCACCGCAATGGGGGTCAGCAAAGTGATCGTTCCCACCGATGTTCCCATGGCCGTGGACACAAAGCATGCCACCAAAAACAAGACCGCAACTGCATACCGGGCATCGATCACGGAAAGCATGAAATATGCCACACTCTGCGCAGAGGATCTGCCAACCACGCCGACAAACGTTCCTGCCGTCAGAAAAATCAGCAGCATGGTCACGATATTCTTATCTCCGACCCCCTGAGCCATCAGCTCCAGTTTCTTATCAAAGCTGACTGTGGGATTTTGCAGGCACGCCACCAAAATCGCTGTCAGAAATGCAATGACGATGGGGACATTATAAAACCCCATCGGGATGTCCAAACCATATTCGAACCACAGTCCCAGACCCAGATAGATCCCCAAAAATACGCCGATGGGCAGAAGGGCTATCGGTTTTCCTTTTCTCATAATAATTCCTCTATCCTGTATTAAAATGTAAATAAACTGTGGATAATGTATCATAAACGCAAATACTTGTCAATAAATAGTAGAAAACGGGCAGAATTTCTTCTGCCCGTTTTTCCTGTTATGCGTTCTTGCGCACCTTGTTGAGCTGTGCATTGATCTCCAGGATCTGCTCCTTGGTCAGTGGCTGCATCCCCATCATGGATGCCATGCTCAGGATCCGCCTGACCGTAAAGCCCTTCAGCATCTCAAGCATTGCTTTGTTGGGTTTCATCTCCATCGTCCCGTTTTTCTCGCCCTGCGCTCCACTCTGTCTGCCCTGCTCATAGAACTGCTTTGCAAAGCCGATCAGCAGCTGCTTTCCTTCCTCCGTCTTCAGGATATCACCCACGGTATCATTGATGCAGCAATAGCCTGCCGGATTGGTGATCTCGAACCAGTTGATGACCTCGCCCACCTCTTTCATGCGGTAGCTTTCGTCAAAGGCATCCACCTTG
>JARHYV010000295.1 GCA_029258495.1 Faecousia sp.
GACTTTAAGATCGATCCCACTGCCGCCGACGGCATGATCGATCTGGGCAGACTGGGCGAGCTTGGCAAGAAGGGTGTGCTTGCACTGCTGGCAGACTCCACCAATGTAGAGCGCGCCGGCTATACCCCCAGTGAAAACATCGTGGCAGAGAGTCTGGATCGCCAGTTCAAAAACTGCGATCAGCGGATCGTTGTCACCACCTTTGCCTCCAACATGCACCGGATCCAGGCGGTTCTGGCTACGGCACACCGCTATGGGCGCAAGGTCGCCGTCACCGGACGCAGCATGGAAAATGTGCTCAAGGTGGCATCCGAGCTGGGCTACCTGAAGGTTCCGGCGAACACCATCGTGGATCTCACCGCGGTGAAGAGCCTGCCCAAGAACAAGGTGGTCATCGTTTCCACCGGTTCTCAGGGTGAGAATATGTCCGCCCTGTACCGCATGGCATTCAACACCCACAAGCACATCGAGATCCAGGCAAACGATCGGATCATCATCTCCGCCTCCGCCATCCCCGGCAACGAAAAGGCCGTCAGCAAGATCATCAACGAGCTGTACCGCAAGGGTGCCGATGTGGTCTACGAAAAGAGCGAGGGTCTGCATGTTTCCGGTCACGCATGTCAGGAGGAGCTGAAGATCATCCACGGTCTTTGCAAGCCCAAGTTCTTCATCCCCATCCACGGCGAGCAGCGCCACCTGCAGCAGCATGCCCGTTTGGCAAAGCTCATGGGCATGAAACCCTCTCACATCCTGATCGGTGAGATCGGCACCCAGTTTGAGCTGAGCAGCCGCAGCTGCAAGATCACCGGCACCGTTCCCGCCGGCAAGGTCTTTGTGGATGGCGCAGGTGTGGGCGATGTGGGCAGCGTAGTCCTGCGCGACCGCAAGCATCTGGCTCAGGACGGCATGATCGTGGTCTGCGTGAACCTGTCCAGTCAGGACGGCTCCGTGATCTCCGGCCCAGACATCATCACCCGCGGTTTCGTCTATGTGAAGGAGTCCGAGGAGCTGATGGAGAGCCTGAGAAAGGTCGCCGAAGAGGCTGTGGAGCGCTGCCAGCGCAAGCACATCAAGGACTGGAGCACCATCAAGTCCGCCATCAAAAACGATCTGAGTGGTTACCTGTATAAGACCACCAAGCGCAATCCCATGATCCTGCCCGTTATCATGGAGATCTAAGCATACAAAATCCCCCCATCTGCCGATGCAGATGGGGGGATTATTATACGGTTTCGCCCAGAAACACCCGAACGCAGTTTGCCTGTTCAAAATCCTTCCTGCCCATGCCGTAACCGATGCCGGAAACCCGCATCACGGGCATATCCCCGAATTTTGTGACAAAATGTTTCAGCAGTGCCGCTCCTGTGGGGGTGCAAAGCTCACCTCGGATGCTGCCGCCATAAATCGGCACCCCCTTCAGGATATACGCCGCCGCAGGTGCCGGAACCGGCAGCCGTCCGTGGGCGCAGGAAACCGTTCCGCTGCCCACATGCACGGCAGATGCCGTGATCTGCTCCGGCGCAAGCGTATGCATCAGCAGGCACACCGCCGCCACATCCGCAATGGCATCCAGTTCCCCCACCTCGTGGAAATGAACCTGAGTGACCGGAACACCATGGACGGCGCTCTCTGCCTCAGCGATCAGCCGGTACACCGCAAGAGCATCCTGTTTCACCTGCTCCGGTAGGGCAAGGTGCGAAAACACATGCTCGATCACATGCAGATTGCTGTGATGATGCCCATGGGCATGATGGTGTCCGTGA
>JARHYV010000120.1 GCA_029258495.1 Faecousia sp.
GTCTGCCTTCGGCGATCAGCTTTTTACACAGATGGTACAGAGGGGGGATTCCTACACCGCCGCCGACCAAAAGAGGATTTTGCCCGGAAAGAGAGGTATCATAGCCGTTGCCAAGACCAGTCAAAACATCCAGTTTTGTACCGTTCGGCAAATTTGCCATGATCTCAGTGCCCTGACCCACCACCTTGTAGATGAGGGTCAGAGTATTCTGATCGTAGTCGCAGACGGAAATGGGTCTGCGCAGATATTTTTCAGGGAGACGCAGATCCACAAATTGGCCGCAGTTGGTGATGTCGGAGGTGTCACCGGAAAGGACCATCTTGTACACGGCATCTGTCAGAGGTTCATTTGCTACAATGGTGAAATAACCTTGCTTCATGGCATCTCCTTAAGCGTCGATGGTGGAGACACTGAAGGTGATTTCCTCCAGAACATCCAGCATGACCTTGACGGTATCAAGGGAGGTGAAAACGGTCACATTGTTCTCGGCAGCGACCCGACGGATGAGGAACCCATCTTTGCTGGTTCCATCGCCATTGCCCAGTGTGTTCAGAACATATGCAACATGTCCCTGACGCAGAGAGTCCAGAATCTCCTCGCTGCCTTCGCTCAGCTTGGAACGGCGGCGGGTGCGGATTCCGTGCTCTTTCAGATATGCAGCGGTACCGCCGGTAGCTTCGATATTGAAGCCCAGATCATAGAACCGCTTAACCAGAGGCAGAGCGGCAGGCTTGTCCTGGTCTGCAACGGTGACAAACAGGGTGCCATAGTTGGCAACTTTGGTACCGCCTGCCTGAAGAGCTTTGTAGAATGCGCGGTTGAGACTGTCATCATAGCCGATTGCCTCGCCGGTGGACTTCATTTCTGGGCTGAGTGCGATATCGGCACCGTGGAGCTTGGAGAAGGAGAAGACAGGGACCTTGACATACCAGCGTTTCTTTGCAGGCTGCAAGCCGCCCTTGTATCCCTGATCTGCCAGAGAATGTCCCAATGCAACCTTGGTTGCGATGTTGGCAAGGGGGATGCCTGTCGCCTTGGACAGGAAGGGGACGGTACGGGAAGAACGGGGATTGACCTCGATGATGTACACATCCTCGTTGGGATCGACAATGAACTGGATGTTGTAAAGTCCTTCCATGCCAAGTCCCAGACCCAGCTTGGTGGTGTAGTCAATGATGGTGTTGCGTACCTTTTCGCTGATGGAGAAGGAAGGATAGACAGATATGGAGTCGCCGGAGTGCACACCGGTGCGTTCCACATGTTCCATAATGCCGGGGATCAGCACTTCCTTGCCGTCGCAGACTGCGTCCACCTCCAGTTCCTTGCCCATGATATACTTATCGACCAGAACGGGATGTTCCTCGCTGGCGACGATTGCATTCTTGAAGTAGTGGCGCAGCTGGGCATCATCATGGACAATCTGCATCGCTCTGCCACCCAGAACATAGCTGGGACGCACCAGAACCGGATATCCGATCCGGTTGGCGACCTTCACGCCTGCCTCTACATCGGTGACAGCTTCACCGGTGGGCTGAGGAATATGCAGCATTTCCAGTGTTTTTTCGAAGCTGTCACGGTTTTCGGCCCGTTCGATGGCGGCAACACTGGTACCCACCACGGGAACGCCCAGTTTATCCAGCCGCTCTGCCAGATTGATGGCAGTCTGACCGCCCAGTGTGACGATGACACCGTCGGGCTTTTCCAAGTGAACCACATTCATGACATCCTCGATGGTCAGAGGCTCGAAATACAGCTTGTCGGAAGTGGTGTAGTCTGTGGAAACGGTTTCGGGGTTGTTATTGATGATGATGGCCTCGTAGCCGGCCTCGCGGATGGCCCAGATTGCATGGACGGTGGAATAGTCAAATTCAACACCCTGTCCGATACGAATGGGGCCGGAACCCAGAACCAGAATTTTCTTTTTATCTGTGACGATGGACTCGTTTTCCTGTTCATAGGTGGAGTAGAAATAGGGAACATAGCTGTCAAATTCACCGGCACAGGTGTCGATGATCTTGTAGGCAGGGAAAATATCATGCTCTTCGCGGAGCTTGTACATCTCCACATCGCTCATGCCCCAGACACCTGCAAGGTAGGCATCGCTGAAACCCATCTTCTTTGCGTCCTTCAGGATGCTGAGATCGCCCACATTGGACTTGATGGTCTGTTCAAAGTCGATGATATTTTTGATCTTTTCGAGGAAGAACATGTCGATCTTTGTTGCACCGTAAATGATGCCGAGGTCGCAGTCCCGACGCATCAGTTCGGCAATGGCAAAGATCCGGTCGTCCTTACCCAGCTTAATGTAGCTGAGCAGATCTGCCTCGGAAACGCCGTCAAACTTCTTGTTGTAAAGGTGGTTGACACCGATCTCCAGTCCGCGGATGCCCTTGAGCAGACTTTCCTCCATGGTTCTGCCGATGCTCATGACTTCGCCGGTTGCCTTCATCTGAGTGGACAGGCGGTTATCAGCACTGGTGAACTTGTCGAAGGGGAAACGAGCCAGTTTTGTGACGATGTAGTCAATACTGGGCTCGAAGGAGGCGGGGGTGCTTGCAATCCGGATCTCATCCAGAGTCAGACCCATGGCGACCTTGGCGGTCACTCTTGCGATGGGATAGCCGCTGGCCTTGGATGCCAGCGCCGAACTTCTGGACACTCTGGGATTGATCTCGATCAGATAGTATTCAAAGGAGTAGGGATCCAGAGCAAACTGGACATTGCATCCGCCTTCGATCTTCAGCTCTCTGAGGATCTTCAGTGCAGAGTTCTTCAGCATGCTGTATTCCTTGCTGGAGAGGGTCTGGCTGGGAGCAACGACCATGGAGTCGCCGGTGTGGATACCGACAGGGTCGATGTTCTCCATGGAGCAGATGGCGATTGCGGTATCGTTGGAGTCGCGCATGACTTCAAACTCGATCTCCTTGTAGCCCTTGATGCTCTTTTCAACCAGAACCTGATGGACAGGGGAGAGTTTCAGACCATTCTCCAACAGCTCGACCAATTCCTTTTCATTATCGGCAAAGCCGCCGCCGGTACCGCCCAGTGTGAAGGCAGGACGCAGAACCAGAGGATAGCCGATGGCATTTGCGGCCGCAATGCCTTCTTCCACATTGGTTGCGATCATAGACGGCAGAACCGGCTCACCCAGCTTTTCGCACATTTCCTTGAAAAGCTCCCGGTCTTCTGCACGCTCGATGGATTCAAAGCTTGTGCCCAGGATCTCGACCTGGCACTCCTTCAGGACGCCTTTTTTTGCCAGCTGTACGGCCAGATTCAGACCGGTCTGTCCGCCCAGTCCGGGGACGATCGCATCAGGACGCTCCTTGCGGATGATTCTGGATACATACTCCAGATTCAGCGGCTCCATATAGACCTTGTCGGCAATCTGAGTGTCCGCCATGATGGTTGCAGGATTGGAGTTCAGCAGAACGACTTCGTAGCCCTCCTCTTTCAGAGCAAGGCATGCCTGAGTGCCGGCGTAGTCAAATTCGGCGGCCTGTCCGATCACGATGGGGCCGGAGCCGATGACCATCACTTTTTTGATATCTGTTCTCTTAGGCATTGTTCTTTCTCCCTTCCATCAGGTCAATGAATTTTGCGTACATTTCGTGGGTGACATCCAGACTGAACTGGGCAGAGAATGTGGGGTACTGGGTACTCTCAACAGCCTCTACGGTGCCGTCAAGCACATTGACATGGGTGATGCGCAGGCTTGTCCCCTCAGCACTCTTTTCGTCCATGCAGTAGTTGTGGCTCTGGTTCGCCATTTCGATCTTTCCGGTATCCAGACAGCGGATGGGATGGTTGCTGCCATGGTGACCTGCATGCATTCTCTTGATCTTTGCGCCGCTTGCCAGGCAGATCAGCTCATGTCCCAGACCGGAACCAAGGATGGGCAGCTTGCCCTGCAGGGCCTTGATCAGAGAAACCACATCTGTGACATTCTCGGGATTTCCGGGGCCGTTGGAAATGAACAATCCGTCAGGCTGAAGGGCAAGCACCTTCTCGGCAGGCGTATTATAGGGAACGACGGTAACATTGCAGCCCAGCTTGTTCAGATCCTTGACTGTGCTCAGGTGAATGCCGCAGTCCACTGCAACGACATTGTAGCGGTGGTTGGCGGTACGGGAGTACCAACGCTTGGAGCAGCTGATTTGTGCAACGGCATTGGAAGACTCGTGCCATGCGCCGATGGCCTTCAGTGCATCCTCGGTCGGTGTTGCAATATCCGTGATCATGCCGCGGAGTGCGCCCTGATCCCGGATGATCCGAGTCAGTGCACGAGTATCCAGTCCGTAGATTCCGGGGATCCCGTCTTCTTCCATTGCCTCGGACAGGGTCTTGGTGAAACGGAAGTTAGAGGGAATATCGTTGTAGTCGCGGACGATCAGACCGCCGATGCAGGGGTTCTTGCTCTCGTCATCCTCGTCATTGACGCCGTAGCTGCCGATGATGGGGTAGGTGAGTACCACCATCTGCTCATAGTAGTTGCTCTCGGAAACGATCTCCTGATAACCTACCATGGAAGTGTTGAAAACCAGAGTAGCAATGGTATCGCGGTTTGCGCCAAAGCCGAAGCCTTCGAATACAGCACCGTTTTCCAGTACGAGCTTTTTGTTCATTTGTTCTGCCATACGATATTTCCTCCTACGATTGTCATTTGATTCTCACCGAACACCTTCCAGCCGGCAAAGGGGGTAGCCTTTCCTTTGGAGCAGAAGGTATCCGGGTCAATGGTATATTCTTTGTTCAGATCCCAGACGGAGAAGTCATCCGTTTCGGGAATGCCGAAACGCTTGCGGGGATTGACCGCCATCAGCTCAACCAGACGCTCTAGTGTGATCAGTCCCGGCTTTACCAGATATGTATAAAGGAGTGGGAATGCGGTTTCCAGTCCGACAACACCCATGGCGCTCTTTTCAAGACCGCGCGCTTTTTCTTCGGCGGAATGGGGAGCGTGGTCTGTAGCGATCATATCGATGGTGCCGTCGAGAATGCCTTCAAGGATTGCCTTGCGGTCTTCCTCGGAGCGAAGCGGGGGGTTCATCTTAAAGCGCCCATCCTCTTGCAGGTCTTTGTCCGACAGGAGAATGTAGTGCGGGCCGGTTTCACAGGTGACATCAACGCCTTCGGCCTTGGCCTTGCGGATCAGCTCAACACTTTCCTTTGTAGAGATGTGGCAAACATGATATGCACAGCCTGTTTCTTTGGACAGTTTGATATCTCTGGCAATGGGGCCCCATTCGCTTTCCGAGCAGATCCCACGGTGACCGTGAGTCTTTGCGTAGTCGCCGTCGTGAATATAACCTCTGTGGAGAAGACTGTTGTCTTCGCAATGGGCAGCAAGTATCTTTCCCAGACGCTTGCATTGCAGCATTGCCTCTCGCATGAGGGATTCCGACTGGACTCCGCGTCCGTCATCACTGAAGGCGATCACATCCGATGCCATTGCATCGAGGTCGGCAAGCGCCTCGCCTTTTTGCGCAATGGTGATGGAGCCATAGGGGTGTACGCGGATCTTGGCATCTTTCTTGATTGCATCCAGCTGTAAAGCCAGATGCGCTGCGTTGTCGGGTACAGGGTTCAGATTTGGCATGGAACAAATATCACTGTAGCCGCCATGTGCTGCAGCGCTTGTTCCAGTTGCAATGGTTTCTTTATACAAAAAACCCGGTTCACGAAGATGTACATGGACATCAACGAAACCGGGCAAAAGGAAACAATGCTCCAATGAGCCCTCGCTGGACTCTGGAGCTGAAATTTCGAAAGAAACATCGCAGGGAACAAAACGACCATTTCGGTAAACATGAGCTTGGTTCAGGTTCATCAACACGGGTTCGTCCTCCTTAGCGTTTTATCCTTAGAATGATACCATGGATTGTGGAGAATGTCAACATGTATTTGCGAATATTGCTGAAAAATAGGATTACAATACAGACATGTTGCACAATACGAATCCATGTATACGAAAAGACCGAGCGTGAAATACGCCCGGTCTGAGAATCGATCAGATATCGTCATCATCGTCTTGATCGTCGTCGCTGTCGTCCTGCTCGTTGTCAAAATCATCGTGGCAGGTAGAGATCTCGTTTACCCGTACGCGCCGGCGGATCTTCATTTCCTCAACCTGTGAATGGATCAGCTCCTTGACGGTAGCCGGATCTTTGATGTTCTTGATTTCGAGAATAGGCAGGGTCTTATCGGAAGAAGTTACAACGATCGTGCCGACACCGAAGATCCGCTGACCAAGAGAACGGCTCAAGGACAGATCTCTAACACGATACAGCAAGATCTCATCATCCTTGATATTCAGAAAGCCCTGCGACAGAAACAGGCGGTCATCGGAAATTGCATAGCGGGTAAAACTCAGAGGCAGTCCCAAGTAACGCTTACGATCCTTCCAAATAAACTGTTCACCATTGAATCCCATGTGAATCACTCCTTTTTTCTGTATTGTAAAACGAACATGGGAATCTGTCAAGTTACAGAATGATGCAAATCAGACCGGAGGCACCTTCATTGATGATCCGGGACAGGGAAGTGCGGAATTTTTCCTGCACCTCCTCCGGTGTACGCAGGAGCTTTGCGTTTAGGCCTTCCCGGATCAGATCATAGACGGATTTCCCAAAAATGTTGCTTTCCCATAATTTCTCAGGCTCTTCTCCTGTGAGGTAATTGATGAGATCCTGTGATTGTTTCTCGTCACCGACTATGGGGTTGATCTCAGTGTCGATATCTACCCGGATCATGTGGATCGACGGAGCTCCTGCCTTGAGTTTGACTCCGTAGGCGCTGCCTTTTTTCAGTACTTCCGGCTTTTCAAGGGTCATTTCGTCGGCACTTGGCATGACGACACCATATCCGGTGGAGCGCACTGCGGAAAGCGCATCGGAGATCTTATCATATTCGGATTTGACTTTTGTGAGCTCACTCAGTAAGGTCATCAGTTCTGCGTCATTGTGGATTTGAGTGCCGGTTTTACTGCTGAGTGTTTCGTAGTATAGATGATCCGGCAGACGCAGCATGCATGCGATAGAACCATTTGCAAGGTCGATCTCATCAAGGTTTACCTGCTGGATTTCCTCCAATTCATTCAAGGAACTCAAAGCATATTCTGCCTGC
>JARHYV010000027.1 GCA_029258495.1 Faecousia sp.
TCAGGATTATGTTATGAGCAGATATGAGCAGACCTTGGCTGAAAGTGATATTTTACCGGATGCACCTGCTTTGGAGCGCAGGATGAAACAGATGGTCAACCTGAACTTCCGATGGTTTATGCAGACCTTGCTGGATCGCAAGGATCGGATGAGCATGTATGCATCCTTGGAAGTTCGTGTGCCGTTCTGTGACTGGAGGATCGCAGAGTATCTGTACCGTGTCCCGTGGGAGATGAAGGATGCTCGAGGGTATGAAAAAGGACTGCTGCGCCAAGCGGCAGCCGGATATCTGCCGGAGCAGATCCTGTGGCGCAAGAAGAGTCCCTACCCCAAAACCTATGACCCCAAATATCTGGAGCTGATGCGTGCTCGACTGGAAAATCTCCTGCATGACCGGTCTGCACCTCTTTGGGAGCTGCTGCAAAGGGAGAAAACAGCCGAGCTTGCAGCAGGGGAAATGGCATGGCCTTGGTACGGTCAGCTGATGAGAATGCCCCAGACCATAGCATATCTCCTACAAATCGATTGTTGGATTCGTCAATATGGTGTTGATTTGCACTTATCGTGAGCTAATTTTTGACTGTTTGCTAAAAGTTGGTTATGTGAATTGACATTTTTATCAATATGAATTAAAATAAACAAGAAAATAGCAATCATTATAACTAATTATAGAAATAACGGAGGAAGCGTTATGCGTAAAACTAAAATTATTTGCACCATCGGGCCTGCAAGCCAGAATGAAAAAACCCTGACTCAGATGATCGAGGCCGGCATGAATGTCGCTCGTATCAACTTCTCTCACGGCACCCACGAAGAGCAGCAGGGTAAGATCGACCTGATCAAGGAAGTTCGCGAGAAGATGGATAAGCCCATCGCTCTGATGCTGGATACCAAGGGCCCTGAATATCGTATCCGTACCTTTAAGAACGAGAAGGTCACCGTTCACGAGGGTGACACCTTCACCTTTACCGTCGATGAGATCGAGGGCGATGAGACCCGTGTCAGTGTTTCCTACAAGCGTCTGATCCAGGATCTGAATGTCGGCGATACCATCATGGTCAACAACGGACTGATCATCTTTGAGGTTACCGAGCTGAAGGGTAACGATGCAATCTGCCGCTGCGTTGTCGGTGGTGAGATGAGCAACCGTAAGAGCATGTGTTTCCCCAACAAGGTCATGACCGGCCCCTTCCTGTCTGAGCAGGATAAGGCTGATATCCTGTTCGGCATCAAGAACGGTGTTGACTTCATTGCAGCATCCTTCGTTTCCACCAAGCAGGATGTTCTGGATCTGCAGAAGTTCCTGGACGAAAACGGCGGCAGCGATATCGAGATCATCGCTAAGATCGAGAACCGTTCCGGTATCGACCATGTGGAAGAGATCTGCTCTGCTTGCTCCGGCATCATGATCGCTCGCGGCGATCTGGGCGTTGAGATCCCCTTTATCGAAGTTCCCGCAATTCAGAAGGATCTGATCCGCAAGTGCCGTGTCATGGGCAAGCGCGTGATCACGGCTACTGAGATGCTGGAATCCATGATCACCAACCCTCGTCCTACCCGTGCTGAGATCTCCGATGTGGCCAACGCTGTCTACGACGGCACTTCCGCTGTCATGATGTCCGGTGAGTCCGCCGCCGGTAAGTATCCTGTTCAGGCTGTTCAGGCTATGGCTAAGGTCTGCGAGTACACCGAGGCTAACACCAACTATGAGAAGCGTTTCCACAAGTATGAGTTCCACATTCAGAGCAACATGGACTCCATTTCTCATGCAGTCTGCGCAATGGCTATCGATGTAAACGCTAAGGCAATCGCAGTTTCTTCTGTTTCCGGCAAGACTGCTCAGATGGTCAGTCGTTTCCGTTGCCCTGTTGATATCGTGGGCCTGACTACCAATCGTATGGTTTGGCGCCGTCTGGCTCTGAGCTGGGGCGTAACTCCTGTGATGGTTGAGCAGTATTCTTCCATGGATGTGATGTTCTACCATGCACTGAACGACACCAAGAAGGCATTTAATCTGAAGGCTGGTGACAATGTTGTTCTGACCGGTGGCCCCATCATGGGTCGCTCCGGCAACACCAACACCATCAAGGTCGAGAAGATCGTTTGATCCTGATATGTTTTTTGAGCAGGCCGCGTCATGCGGCCTGCTTTGGTCTTAGCGACGGCGTAATATTTTGATTGACATTTTGTCATATAACTGCTATACTGTAAAGGCTTGCTAGTGTAGCACAGTCGGTAGTGCATCTCACTCGTAATGAGAAGGTCGCCTGTTCGAGTCAGGTCACTAGCTCCATAATTGTGAAACACTTCGTTTCTAGGGTAACATTCCTTGCGAAACGAGGTGTTTCTTTTATAATAAAAATACCACCATCTGATGATGGTGGTATTTTTTTATTACTGTGCGTTTTTTGCCTCCAACAG
>JARHYV010000028.1 GCA_029258495.1 Faecousia sp.
AGCCACAGAATCCTGGTTGAGAACCACTCCTTTAGCCACTCCACCTATTGGGTGTGTCACTGTTTCCGGGTGCAAACTTCTGGATAAGCCTGGTCAAAAGCCTCCTGCTGCTTGAATTCTGGAATGACTCCCAGGCCTTCGGTGCTCAACTACCCCCTCATTGTAGGGTTAAAAATAGTCACTTATTGGCAGGCAAGACAGACGTGAATTTGGAGTGCATGATACTGGACTGAGCACCAGGCACTGATGGGCCATTTGTGGGCACTGTTTTACTTCATCTGCTCAGCAATTTACAAGAAGACATTGCGACTGGGCCAATCACCAATCTGTCCCAGTCGCAATGTCTTTTTGTCACAATGGTGCTGATCCCCTCGATCAGTACATTCTATATTTCCCAGAAATTGGGCAGCGGCAAATTCTTCCTCATCGGTGATGCCATCGAGGGGCAGTATGTCGCCAACAATCTGCATTTCGCTGCGGCGATCGCCTTTGTCCTGATGGGTATCCTGCTGGTATGCATGGCAATCCTCAAATACGCAACCACCCGCCATGTATACGGAGGTGAAAAATCATGAAACTTTCTTCTAAAATCTATACCGGCATCATCTTTGCATTTCTGTTTGCTCCCATTGTCATTCTGCTGATTTTCTCCTTCAACGAGTCCAAGAGCCTGTCTGTGTTCTCCGGTTTCTCCTTCAAATGGTACACAGAACTGTTCAATGACAGCAACACCTTGCAGACAGTCCGCAATACATTGGTGCTTGCCACCTGTGCCACTGCCATTTCCACCGTCATGGGCACCGCCGCTGCACTGGGCATCGACCGTCTTCGTTCCCGTTGGTACCGCGCAGCCATGAATACGGTCACAGATATCCCCATGACCAACCCCGACATCATCACCGGCATCTCCCTGATGCTGATGTTCGTGTTCGTGGGCAGACTGTTCGGTGCTGCCAACAGCCTGAGCTTTTGGACGATGCTGATCGCCCATGTGACCTTCTGCCTGCCCTATGTCATCCTTCAGGTACTGCCAAAGCTGCAGCAGATGCATAAGGCACTTCCGGAGGCTGCCATGGATCTGGGATGCACACCCATGCAGGCATTTTTCAAGGTAGAGCTGCCGGAAATGCTGCCCGGCATCATCACCGGCGCAATCATGGCCTTCACCCTGTCCCTTGACGACTTTGTCATCAGCTATTTCACCTCGGGCAACGGGTTCGAAACTCTGCCCATCCGCATTTACAGCATGACAAAGAAAACCGTCACCCCGAAAATGTACGCACTTGCAACCATCATTTTCTTTGTGACCATGTCCCTGCTGCTGATCAGCAATCTGATCGATAACGACGACCGGCGCAAGCTCCGTGACCGCCGCAGCGCCAAAAAGCAGGACTGAGTCTGTGACTCATACCGTTTCAGACGGATGATATATTTGTTTCTTTTAGGAGGACTTCAAATGAGAAAAAAACTTCTTGGGCTTTGCCTTGCAGTGGTTATGTTGGTGGGCATCAGCCTGACCGGCTGCGGCAGCTCTGACACCCTGACGCTGAATGTTTACAACTGGGGTGAATACATCTCCGATGGCAGCGAAGGCAGCTTTGATACCATCAAAGAATTCGAAAAGTGGTATCAGGAAACCTACGGCACCAAGGTCAAGGTCAATTACAGCACCTACGCATCCAACGAGGATATGTACAGCAAGATCTCCAGCGGCGCTGTCAGCTACGATGTCATCATTCCTTCTGACTATATGATCGCCCGTATGGCTTCCGAAGGCATGCTGCAGCCCCTGAACTTCGACAACATCCCCAACTATTCCCAGATCGACGACTCCTTCAAGGGGCTGTACTACGATGCACAGAACCAGTATTCCGTACCCTACACCTACGGCATTGTGGGTATCATCTACAACGCAAATGTTGTGGACAAGGCGGATATCGGCAGCTGGGATCTGATGTGGAACGAAAAATATTCCGGCAGCATCCTGCAGTACAACAACTCCCGCGATGCATTTGGCGCCGCTATGTACAAGCTGGGTCTGGATGTCAACAGCACGGATAAGGCCGTGTGGGACACCGCTTATGAAGAGCTGATGACCCAGAAACCCATTGTCGGCAGCTATGTCATGGATGAGATCTACAATATGATGGAGTCCGGTGAGGCTGCTGTCGGTTCCTACTATGCCGGCGACTACTTTACCATGAGAGATGCTCAGGCCGATGGCGTGGATCTGCAGTTCTACTATCCCGAGCGCACCAACTTCTATGTAGATGCAATGTGCATCCCCACCTGCTCCCAGAACAAGGAACTGGCTGAGATCTTCATCAACTATATGCTTTCCGAAGAGCCCGCCGTTGCCAATGCCGAGCACACCAACTACGCCTCTCCCAACAGCATCGTCTATACCAACGAAGGATATATCGAGGACATGGGCGCTGACGCCATGGAGATCCTCTATCCCAAGCTGGATAATTTTGCCGAAAGCTACAATTCCTTTGCTTACCGCAACATGGAGCCTGAGATGCTGGATTACCTGAACACCCTTTGGGAAAATCTGAAAATCAACTGATCATCAAACGAACCACCCCATTGGAGCACTCCAATGGGGTGGTTTTCTATACATGGTTCCGCCTAAAAGGGTATGGACGCAAAGCAGTCCCCTTCAATGGTAAGGATATCCTCCATAGGGATCAAAGTCCCGTCTGCCATGAGGACGCGATGCGTCACCGGATCTATCCGGCGAACGGTTCCGCAAACCGTCACATATTTGCCGCCATCTTTCCACAGATCCTGTTGAAAAAAAGTGATTACGATATTGGGCGGCTCCCCAGTCTGCTCCCCGAGAAATCTCAGTTTCTCATTCAGCGTCTGTTGGGCGCTCTCTGTCAACTCGATCCGCTCCTGAGTGAGTCTTGCGGTTTCCGCAATC
>JARHYV010000218.1 GCA_029258495.1 Faecousia sp.
AAAAAAGAAACGATCCACATAAATACACAAAAAAGCAACAAAACAAATAAAGGAAGGAAAGGAAAGAAGAAGGGATGGAGGAAGAGAGGAAGGGAAAGAGGGAAGAAAAAAGAAACGATCCACATAAATACACAAAAAAGCCAGTCAAATGTTGCATTTGACTGGCTTTTTTTCTATATTATAAACAATCGCATCGAATTTTGTTTCAGTAAAGCAGCGTCTCAGTTGATGCCCTTTGCACCTGCCATCAGCATCACGCAATCATCTTGACACACAAACACCCCTGTGATAACATGATGCTGAATTCAGGCTCAAGTTGGTTACAGTCAGCACGAAAGGTGGAAATTGCAATGAAAAACTCCCGACCAATTTTCTTCGCAATAACGATTGCACTGGCACTTGCAGGATGCACCGCTGAACCAGATCCTAATGTACCCAGTTCTCACACAACACTACCACTACCCACATCGGAATCCACGCAAGCGGATATTCCGACGGGATCGGCTCCCAAGGAAACCAACGGAACCTTCCAGTATGACGAGCGCCTTCCCTTTGAGCAGGCGTTTACATTTTATATCGGACGGCAGTCCGTGGATTGGGGACATTACTCCATTGCCCCTGCCGGGACAGAAGATTGGGTTCCTCTTCGATTTACCGGTCAATGTAACGATCCAACACACAAACACGAACCATGGTATTACAGCCAGTATCAGATCCCATACGAGGGCTCAGAATGTACAAAGTGGCGCATAAAATCCGAATTCCTGCCGGATGATCCGCTCCTCTCCGAGCTATTTCCGGATGCTGAATATTCCTGTACCATCTGGGAGGATGTGGAGATCATCAATGGAGAAACCGTTCTGATGTACAAAGTATCCGAAGATGACGGATCCCATTATTTTGAAACAGAATCCATGCCGGATAAGTATTGCAAGGACTGTCTGAACGGATTTGGTCTTGGCCTGAGCAGTGTGGATTGAGATATCCCCGTCATGCAATTACCGCTTAAACCTCAAATAGGGTACAAAAAACTCCCGAAACCAAAATGGTTTCGGGAGTTTGGCACTACCGAACACTTTAGATGCCGTGTCAAATCTTGAGTATATAGCAAAAAAGAGATGATCCGTAGATCATCTCTTTTTGGTGCGCGAGGCGGGAGTCGAACCCGCATGACCGGAATGAGCACTAGAACCTGAATCTAGCGAGTCTACCAATTCCACCACTCGCGCATGTCAGTCGGTTGCCCGATTGCTTAGATATATTACCATGGTATTTGGAATTTGTCAATCATTATTTTCATAATTTTACAACATATTCTTTTCTCTTTCCTTTTTCTTCGATTTCTGATATAATGAAGGGAAATGAACACTTTTTAGGAGGAGCAATATGGATTTTCTCCCAATTTGCAAACAAGATATGCTGGATCGTGGTTGGGATCAATGCGATTTTGTATATGTGATCGGCGATGCCTATGTGGATCACCATTCATTCGGTCACGCAATCATCAGCCGTGTACTGGAGCAGGCAGGCTATCATGTCGGTATCATTTCTCAGCCAGACTGGAAGAATGCCAAGTCTATCGACATCTACGGACGCCCCAGACTGGGATTTCTGGTTTCCGGCGGAAATATGGACTCTATGGTGAACCATTACTCTGTCACTAAACACCGCCGCAAGACGGACGCATACACACCGGGCGGTGTTATGGGCAAACGCCCGGACTATGCCACAATCGTATACTGCAATTTGATCCGCCAGACCTATAAGGATGTTCCCATTATCATTGGTGGCATTGAGGCAAGCCTTCGCAGGCTGTGTCATTACGATTATTGGTCTGAATCCATGAAGCGTTCGATCCTACTGGATGCTAAGGCAGATCTTCTCCTCTACGGTATGGGTGAACGATGCATTCTGGAAGTCGCTGAGGCTCTGAATGCAGGCATGAATGTCCGTGACATCACATATATCGATGGCACCGTATTTCGCATGGACGAGTTGGATGAATGCCTCCCCACCATCGTACTGCCCTCTTACGAGGAATTGAAGACCAACAAGCGTAAATACGCTGAAAGTTTTAAGATCCAGTACGCAAACTGTGATCCCTTTACGGCTAAGCGTTTAGCCGAACCATATGGCAGTCACTATGTTGTTCAGAATCCCCCTCAAAAGCCCCTGTCCACAGAGGAAATGGACAACATCTACGCTCTGCCCTATTGCCGTACCTATCATCCCAGCTACGAAAAAGCCGGAGGAATCCCTGCGATCGAGGAAGTCAAATTCAGCCTTGTCAGCAACCGCGGATGTTTCGGAGCCTGTTCCTTCTGCGCCCTTACCTTCCATCAAGGCAGGATCATCCAGACAAGAACACATGAATCCATTTTGGAAGAGGCTCAGCACATCATCGCTGACCCTGATTTCAAGGGATATATCCACGATGTTGGCGGCCCTACTGCCAACTTCCGCTACCCTGCCTGTGAAAAGCAGTTGACAAAAGGTGCATGTCCCAACAGACAGTGCCTATACCCTACCCCCTGTAAAAATATGCGGTCAGATCATTCTGATTATATCGCACTGCTGCGCAAGCTCCGCAAGCTGCCCGGAGTCAAGAAAGTCTTTATCCGCAGCGGCATACGGTTTGATTATCTGCTAGCCGACCACAAGGATACCTTCTTCCGGGAACTGGTGCAGTACCACATTTCAGGGCAGCTGAAGGTCGCACCGGAGCATGTTTCCGATGCTGTCCTTTCTAAGATGGGCAAGCCCAAAAACGCTGTATACAACAAATTCGTAGACAAATACTATGCACTGAACAAGCAGTATGGCATGAATCAGTATCTGGTGCCTTATCTCATGTCCAGTCATCCGGGTTCCACACTGAAAGAAGCCATCGAGCTTGCGGAATATACCCGTGATATGGGATATATGCCCGAACAGGTTCAGGATTTCTATCCCACGCCCTCCACCCTGTCTACTGTCATGTACTACACAGGACTTGACCCCAGAACCATGGAGAAGGTCTATGTCCCCACAGATCCCCACGAGAAGGCCATGCAGCGGGCACTTATCCAATACCGCAACCCGAAGAACTACTATCTGGTTCGTGAGGCTCTGATCAAAGCCCATCGGGAGGATCTGATCGGCACCGGCCCAAAATGTCTGATCCGCGCCGTGGCACCAAAGCCCGGCGGTTACAATTCTGCTCCGCCTCCCAAAAAATCCGCTGGAAAGCCCAAATCATCTGCGAAAAGACCTTCCCCCGTGCGATCCAAA
>JARHYV010000174.1 GCA_029258495.1 Faecousia sp.
TGCATCATTGTTCTGTAATTGCTTGACAGCTTGGGTCATATAGCTGATTTTATAGTCCAATCGTTCCGAATTCCCCAAAATGACATGAAATCTTTTTCCGTATTCCATGGTCAGTCTTACTGCATCAGATACATCGATCGAGGCGATCTGTCCGAACAGCTCATTCTTTTCCAAATTCTGAACAATCTCCAAAGCGATCTGAAGTTTCTGATCCGCTGTGATCTGGGGCTGTGTCGGGATCGTAACGCTTCCGTCTACCGGCTGCTGCACCGTTGTTTGTGTTTCATCCGTTTCCTCCGTACTGGGTTCTGTCGTTTCCGTTTCTGCCGGAGGCTCTGTTTCTTGCTGGATCTGAGCCGCATGAACCTGCTGATCCTTTCTGGGTGCATCCACCTGAATGCCCAGAATCCTCGTATAGCCGCTCGCAGCCGTCGTGTCGATCTGCTCGACTACTCTGCCGTCGGAGGTGATCAGCCACCAGCTGGAATCCGTCGCCTGAATACCATAGGTCACTTTCAGCTCTGTGATCTCTATGTTGACCGTTCCCGGCAGATTTATACCGATCTTCACCCGATCTACATACGGCAGCTTTGCGATGATCCTACCAGCGATTTTCGCTTTGCTGATACCGAGAAGAGAATCGCCCTCCTGGATACCGGATGCCTCACGGATCATCCATGGTGTATACTTTTCCATTCCGGCAACCTGAATCGTATCCACCCGGAAGAAAATGGACAGCGCAAGAACCACTGCCAAAACAACAGCCACTACGCTGAACAGTTTCAGCAGCAGCTTTCCTTTCCGAATGGGTTTCGGCGCAGTATATACCACCTCAGGAATATCCTCACGGGGTGGACGCACCACACGAGTCTTCTGTGGAGCTCTTGAAGTCTGTGGTGCTCTTGCTCTTCTTTGACGCTCCGCCTGTTCTCTGGATCCTGCTGGTTTTTTATGCCGGGCACGGGGTGCCGCATGTTCCTGCGACACCTTGCGCTGTTTCGGAGCGCTCCGTCGGTTTGGCGGTCTGCGTGCCGGTCTTTTCTCTTGTGTATCCATATATATCCTCCTTATGCCTTCTGAACTTTCGCTCCCAGAGCGCAAAGCTTTAAGGTAAAGTCTTCATAGCCCCGTTGAATATGATTTAGACCATGTATCGTGGTTGTTCCATTTGCCGCAAGTGCTGCGATCACCATTGCCGCTCCACCGCGAAGATCCTGAGCCGTAACAGCACCTCCATGCAGTTCTGAAACCCCATGTATGTATGCACTGTTTTTATTGAGTTCGATTTTCGCCCCCATTTCAACGAATGCCGAAATATGGTGCATCCGATCTGAAAAGACGGTTTCATAAATAGTTGTTGTCCCCTGCGCACGCAGCAGTGCCGCCATCATCGGAGCCTGAGCATCCGTCGGGAATCCCGGATAAGGTGCTGTAATAATAGTCCCCGGACTATGCAAGCGATCCGAGCGGAGTCGAATCGTATGCTCAAAACGATCGATCCGGCAGCCTGCACGCTCCAGCACCTGCAGCACCGTTTCAAGGTGAGCTGTATTCACATGTTCTATGATCACATCTCCACCGGCAGATGCTGCTGCACAGGCAAAGGTCGCTGCCTCCATCCGATCCGGGATCATCTGCATATCCGCACCAGATGGAAGACCGCCCTTGATCCGAACAATTTCCGATCCATCGCCGGAAATGCAGCATCCGCCGGCTCTCAAAAAATCGCACAGACATTCGATCTCCGGCTCCTTTGCCGCATTTCGGATTACCGTTTCCCCAGACGCGCCGACGCCGGCAAGGATCAAGTTCTCGGTAGCTCCCACGCTGGGATACGGCAGCATGATCTCTGTTCCGGAGATTTCCCCCAAATACACACCCGGATCATCGGAATCCTGCCTTGCTCCCAAGGCAGTCAATCCGTCCACATGAAAATTGATGGGACGCTTACCAAGAGGGCAGCCTCCCGGCTGCACCAGTCTGCACTTGCCAAATCGAGCCATCAATGCCCCTGCAAAAAAGACAGAGCCTCGCATCCGTCTTGTTAGCGAATCTGGAATATCCCACTTCCTGATGGATCTGGGGTCAACCATCAGATCTCCATCGTACCATTGTATCTCAGCACCCAAATACTTCAAAATATCAATAGCTGCATCCACATCCGTCAGCTTTGGACAGCCGCGGATGCAGCAAGGCTCTTTGAACAGCACTGTTGCAGCCAGCATTGGGAGAACAGCATTTTTGCTGCCAGAAATTCTTACCGTTCCGTTTAATTTCCTTCCCCCATCGACCAAAAGTGACTGCAAGCCACCACCCCCTGTCATAGAATGTAACTCATTCTATGACAAAAGGTTATTTGTGTGCCAATTTTACAATCACATCACAAATCTGCTCTGCGGAGTCCGGAATTGCGCCTGCAAGCAGTGCCTGCCGCATTTTTTCGCATCTTGGTTTGTCTGATAGGAGCCGCTTTGCCTCCTCATACAGCCGTTTTCCGGTACATTCAGACTCCAGTACGACGATGCAGCCTCCGCGATCTTCCAATATTCTCGCATTCTTCTCCTGATGGTTATCGGTTACATTCGGCGACGGGATCAGAATGCAGGGTGTCCCGGATGCGGCGATCTCATTGCAGCTTGAGGAGCCTGCCCTGCTGATCACCAGATCCGCTGCCGCCATCAATGTGGGCATATTATAAATATACTCCCTCATGTCAAGTCCTGTCGACTTGGTAAAATCCACACCCTTTTCCCTCACCAGATCCGGCATCCACCGCCATCCGAAGGAACCGGTAGCATGGATATGCTGAAACGGAACTCCGTCATCCTGCTCTAATTTCAGAAAATCCGCCATAGCCTTGTTCATTTCTCTTGCTCCCAGAGAACCGAATGCCGATACGATCAGCGGTCGGTCGTCCAGCCCCAGCTCCTTCCGGGCTGCCTGCCGATTGGTGTAGATAAATTCCCGCCGAACCGGCATTCCCACCGTCTTTACCTTTTCCTTTGCCCGATAGCGATCGGCGCTCTCCGCAAAGGTCACAAGGATCTGATCCACATGGTCTGCCACCAGTCTGGTTGCCAAGCCCGGCACTGCATTTGCCTCGTGAACGCAGGTCGGGATCCCCATCCGACTGCCCATATACAGCGCCGGAAAGCTTGCATATCCTCCTGTTCCCAATATAACATCGGGTTTGAATTCTCGGATCAGTTTTTTGCTTTGGCTCAATGCGCTGAGCACATGCCATACGCCCTTGACATTGTGAACGACGGACTTAGGCATCAGGCTCCTTCGCAGACTGGATGACGGCAGCAGCCTGATCTCGTACCCTGCTTTGGGTACCAATTCCTCCTCCATGCCGTCTATTCCGCCCACAAACAGGATCTTACAGTCCGGATATCGCTCTTTTAATATATTGGCTACGGCAATTCCCGGATTGATATGCCCTCCGGTTCCGCCGCAGGTTATGATCACATTCATAGATCTTCCTCCTGTTTTCTTGCCTCATTGATATGTCGGGAGATACTCAGTATGACCCCCATTTCACCGAGATTGACCGCAAGAGCCGTTCCTCCATAGGAGAAGAATGGCAGCGCAATGCCGGTGGAGGGCAAGATATTCGTTACCACACATAAATTCAAAATCGTCTGCACCGCAATCAGCGTGGTAAGTCCCGCTGCCAACATGGAAGAAAAACGGTCGGCAGCATGCAGTGCAATATAATATCCTCGAAGGATCAGACCTGCAAACAGCGCAATGATACACACTGCACCCACAAGCCCAAGCTCTTCGCATATGATCGCAAAAATATAGTCATTATACTGAAAAGGCAGATAGAGGTATTTCTGTCTGCTTTTCCCCAGTCCCAGACCGAACACACCGCCGGAACCGATGGCATAAAGGGATTGCAGGATCTGATAGCCCGTATCACTGGGATCTTCATCCGGACGGAGCCACGCAGTGACCCGATCACCTGCATATCCCATAACGCTTACATAAACGGCTGCGAACAGCACTGCACCGGCAGCCCCCATCAGGAGATATCGACTTCTGGTGCCGGAGATGAACATCATTACCACCGCAACCATCCCCATCAGCAGAATGGCAGACAGGTGCTTTTCCAGTGCCAATGGTATTAAAATTCCCATCAACGCCATTCCGAATCCCAAGATCCCATAGCAGAATTCGGACGCCCTTGCGCCGAATCTTCGGCTCAGCCGGGCCAGCATCAGCACCATGGCAAACTTCGCAATTTCAGATGGCTGAAACTGGACACCGGCAATGCTGATCCATCGTTTGGCACCATTTGCCGAGTGTCCCATCACAAGCACGGAAAGCAGCAGGATGATGGATATCATATACACCCAATTTGTGTATCTGTACCATACATCCGCCGGGATCCTGCTGAATGCCGCCATACATCCCAGTCCCAAAACCGCGCAGACCGCCTGTTTTTGCAGATACTTCGTGGAAATGGTGTAACCG
>JARHYV010000035.1 GCA_029258495.1 Faecousia sp.
GGTTTCGGCTGTAAGCGGTGTTCCCTGCTGATACATCCTTGCAATGTTCAGCTCATATTCGGCGAACATGGTCTGGCGGTACAGCGTTCCCTTGAACTGCTCCAGGAAGTGGTTGATCAAATAGGCGCGCTCTTTTTTGTCGGTGGTCTTGTTCAGCAGATATTCCATCAGCAGCGCCTCGTTGCAGGTAGACGCAACCTCCGCCACAAAGATGACATACTGGGCATCCAGAGGATGCTGCGTCCGGTTCGACAGGTACGAATGCAGCGCATGCCCCATCTCATGTGCCAGAGTAAACTGGCTGTCCAAAGTGCCTTCATAGTTCAGCAGAACAAAGGGATGAACCTTGGCACCGGCAGAATATGCACCGCTGCGCTTGCCTTCGTTTTCATAAACATCGATCCACCGATTCTCAAAGCCCTGTTTCAGGATCGCGCGATACTCCTCACCGAGAGGTGCGACCGCCTCATAAACAGTCTGCTTTGCCTCCTCAAAGGGGATCTCTTTCTCCACACCGGACATCAGGGGCGTGTATACATCATAAAAATGCAGTTTCTCCACCCCAAGGAGCTTTTTACGCAGACGGACATAGCGATGCATCTTGTCCAGATTCTGATGGACTGCCTCGATCAGATTCATGTAAACAGAGGTCGGTACATTGGTCTGTGACAGGGATGCATCCAAGGCACTGGGATATTTGCGAGCCTGCGCAAAAAATTGGAGCTGCTTGACCTGAGATGCCAGAAGAGATGCGGAGGTATTCTTAAAATCCGACAGCGTATGGTACAAATTTTCGTAAGCATTCCGGCGCAGAACCCGGTCTTCGCTCATCTGCAATGTGGTAAAGCTTGCACTGCTCAAGGGATGCTCATTTCCCTCGGCATCCTTTGCTGCCGGGAATTTGAGGTCTGCATACATAAACATTTCAAAAGCGTTGGAGGGAGTCTGAGCCATCTCCCCTGCTGCTGCCAAAAGCTTTTCCTCTTCTGCCGACAAAACATGATCCTTCAGCCGGCGCAGATCCGTCAGATAGCGGCGGTACCGCTCCAATTTCGGCTCTTCCTTGTAAAATGCCTCCAGTGTGTCCTCAGAAATGCCCATGATCTCGGGTGTCTGGAAACTGGTAGCGGCGCTCAATGCAACATAAGCGCTCATAAACTTCCCATTCATCGCCTGATAGGCTGCGACACGGGTATCCTCGTCCCCACGGCGGGCTGCATACTCAGCAAGCTGCTCGCCCTGTACCTCGACCTCTTCCAGTTTGGACATAAATCCCAGCAAATCACCGGCGCTCGTCCCCAATTTCCCCTCGAAAGCAGCCAATTCTCTGCCCAGAGCGGTAAATTTCTCCAGATCAGCCTCCCAGAGTTCATCGCTGGCATACAGATCCTCTGTTGCCCAACGGTCTTCTGCCGGGATCTCCGAACGATTGCGAATTTTCTTCTCCATGATAAGCCTCCTGACATTTTTTCTTTATTATAGCAGTTATTTCCGGAATTGCAATCACAGCCATATCCTTTTTCTCTCCGGAACCCCGTTCCCAGTGTTGCATTTTAGCTGTTCGCTCATTGGAAATCGCTGAAAAATCACCCCGTCTGCCAGATGGAACAATCCGGCAAACGGGGTAAAATCAAATGCAATATAGAAAGATCATATGCTCCCGGCTATTTCACTGTTCCTGCCAAGCACCTCGGCGATGTCCGGCATTTCATAGGAAACAGCGCAGCTGCTCACTTTCTTTTCTTGTCTGCCTCGATGAGCATCTTCACGGCCTCAATGCCCACCTTAACGGCACCGGAGGTATCCTCTGTCATAGGCATCTCCAGCCCCGCCTTCTCACGCTCCTGATTCCAGATGACATGGAAACAGGAACCGCACCGAACACCCAAAGCAGCTGCAACCACAAACAGTGCCGCAGACTCCATCTCGCTTGCCTTTACGCCCAGACGCTTCC
>JARHYV010000017.1 GCA_029258495.1 Faecousia sp.
CTCATTTCTTTGCTTATGACATTGCTCGGATAATGGAGGTACACCATGAAAAAAATGCTGAAAACTAAATTATCTGTTTTGTTGATCCTTCTGTTGACGGCTGTCACGGTCATGTCTTTTGGCACGGCAACGGTAAATGCAAAGGGAACAACAACTTCCCAACAAATCGGTAATTCCACGCTGTATATCCATGATTTTGCTGATTTGCTGACAAAAGACGAAGAGAAGGATCTGATTGAAGACCTCCAGGCATCCTATGAAAATCTCAATTTTAATATTCTGATCCTCACAACGAATGATACGGATGGGAAAAGTACGATGGTGTATAGCGACGACTATATGGACGCGTTGTTTCCCTATACGGACAAGAATATCGGCTTTGTTATCGATATGAAACACCATAAGGTTTATATCAATACAATGGGCGACGGAATCAGAAAAATCTCTGACAGCGAAGTACAGCGGGCGATTGATGCAGGCTACTCCAGCCTGAAGAATGAAAAATACTCCAGCTGTTTCAGCCAGATGGCTGCATATAGTGCCAAGCTGCTGAGTGCGACGGAAGGATCCGGAGTGGTTCCGACAGAGAAAAACCTGTTTTCCAAATTCCTTTTCGGTATGCTGCAGTATGCGATCGCCGGCATCTTGATTGCGGTATTTGTGTGTTACCGCTTGATCGCAAGACATAGAAAAGCGAATATGCCGTACACGGCGGCTGCTTATGTGGCAAATAATGATTATGATGTGGTGGATCGGGAAACGAACTATATCAGAAGTTTCCAAACGATCCAAAGAGGTTTTTATTCCAGTGATACGGATCACTCCTCGCATTCCGGCGGTGGCTCAAGCCACACCTCCAGCAGTGGTCGATCTCATGGAGGAGGAGGTCGGAGTTTCTGATGCTCTTACATAGCAATACTGCGGAGCTTGTGGTATCCGGCGTTCTTTGTGCATTGGTTGTTGTGGTCGTTTTACTGATCAGAATGGGGATAAACAAGCTGAAGAGATGGAAAAATCGTCTGACTTATCAGGCGGAAACGGCGTTGATGCGAGAACTTTCCCCCTATGCGAAGGATATGGTGACCGGGATCATGGATGCCGTGAAGGATGAAACGCCGGCGGTACGCTCTACCGGTGGCTGCACATCAGTTTGTCTGGAGAAAGTGCAGAAGGATTTTAAGGACTTTCATGCAGAGGATGCCAACACGGATATTCAGACCTTTATATTGGAATACTTGAAGATCAAATATTCAGGACAGCAGGATTTTGTGAAAGCAAAGGTTTCGGATCGAGTTCTGATCCAAATCGGAGATCGCTCGACGGGGACACTGTCCGGTGTAAAGATCAATCAGATCGCTATCAGCGATTACCAAAAATCGCTGGATGCGGCGACTCTGCGTTATCGGGTATCGGTGGGATTTCAGATCGACTCAGGAAGAAAAGAGAAACTGTATGAGGTGGAGTATACCTTGCAGTTGCGTGATGAATACGATACCCTTGCTTACATTAAATGTACAAACTGTGGGGCACCACTGTCAGAAACAGATGGAACCTGCCCGTACTGTGGTATGA
>JARHYV010000091.1 GCA_029258495.1 Faecousia sp.
TGCAAGCTCCGGATTGTGGGTCACCATGACTACAAGACGGTCTTTGGATACTTCCTTCAGCAGATCCATTACCTGAATGCTTGTTTCAGAATCCAGTGCGCCGGTAGGCTCGTCCGCCAACAGGATATCCGGGTCATTTACCAAAGCTCTTGCAATGGCAACACGCTGCATCTGTCCGCCGGACATCTGGTTTGGTTTTTTGTGGACTTGATTGCCCAGACCAACGGATTCCAACGCAGCCAATGCCCGGGCACGGCGTTCTGCTCCGGAAATTCCGGAAATCGTCAGCGCAAGCTCCACGTTTGCCAATACCGTCTGGTGCGGGATCAAGTTGTAGCTCTGGAAAATAAATCCGATGGTGTGGTTGCGGTAGGAGTCCCAATCCCGATCGGAATACTGCTTGGTGGAGATGCCGTTGATGATCAGATCACCGCTGTCATATCGGTCAAGACCGCCGATCACATTGAGCAGAGTGGATTTTCCAGAGCCGCTTGGTCCTAAAATTGCTACAAATTCATTGTCGCGCAGAGTAAGGCTCACACCATCCAATGCGGTTTGGGTCAAATCACCTGTCACATATTTTTTGTGGATATTTTGAATTTGCAGCATATGGCACACCTCACGATAAATCTCATATACATACTACCATACAATTATCAATATTCTTGAACATTTTGTATATTTTAGATCTTAATTTTGAAAATATCCCCCTCCAATCACTACATTGGAGGGGGATAAGTCTTATTTTGCTCTGGAACCGAAGTTTACGGAAGTATCGCCGAGCTCGTTCGCGCCGAACTCATAATCCTTACCGGGAAGGACTGCATTCATGACGATGCCCACCAGTGCGCCGACAGCCATACCGGACAGGCTGATGGTGATGGAGCCTACGGGGATCTGGATGGCACCGCTGTATGCCACACCGATCGCAAGACCCATGATCATGGCGGCAATCAGAACATTGCGGCTCTTTGTGAAATCGACCTGATTTTCTACAACATTGCGAACGCCGACAGAGGAGATCATGCCATACAGCACCAGACTGACACCGCCCATGGTAGCAGCAGGCATAGCGACGATGATAGCAGCAAATTTGGGGGAGAAGGACAGAACGATTGCAAACACGGCCGCCAGTCGGATAACTCTGGGATCATAGACCTTGCTCAGAGCCAAAACGCCGGTGTTTTCGCCGTAAGTGGTATTTGCAGGTGCGCCGAACAGTGCAGCCAGTGATGTTGCCAGACCGTCACCGAGCAGCGTGCGGTGCAGACCGGGTTCAGCTACAAAGTTCTTGCCAACCGTAGAGGAGATTGCGCACATGTCACCGATATGCTCTACGATGGTTGCCAGAGAAATGGGAGCGATGGTGATGATTGCGGTGATCAGCATGCTCAGGTCAAGATCCTTATTGAAGATGGACAGACCGGTATTTTCCCAGATGATGGGCAGTCCGATCCAATCTGCCTGTGCAACCTTTTCAACAACGGCTGCACGGGCCGCAGGGTCGATGACCATTGCGACAAGATAAGAGGTGACAACTGCAAGCAGGATCGGGATGATCTTCACCATTCCCTTGCCCCAGATATTGCATGCCACAACTACGGCGATGGCACTGATCGCAACAAGCCAGTTGGTATTGCAGTTGTTGATCGCAGAGCCGGCCAAGGTCATGCCGATACAGATGATCACGGGACCGGTTACGATGGGGGGGAAGAACCGCATGACCCGTTTTGCGCCGAAGAGCTTAAAGAGCAGTGCAAGGATCAGGTAAACAACACCGGCAACAGCAACGCCGATACTGGAGTAGGTCAGAGGGATATCCTGACCGGAGGCGGTCACCAGACCGTAAGCGCCGAGAAACGCAAAGGAAGATCCGAGAAATGCCGGGACTTTACGCCCTGTGATCAGATGGAACAGAAGGGTACCGACACCTGCGAAGAACAAGGTGGTGGATACATTCAGGCCGGTAATGGCAGGGACAAGGACGGTTGCGCCGAACATAGCAAACAGATGCTGAACACCAAGGATCAGCATTTTTGCCGTTCCGAGGGTTCGGGCATCTGTAACAATGTCGTGGTTGTGCTTTGGAGTAGACATATCATCTTTCCTTTCTCTCTTGTATTCATTTTTCCTCGAGTTATTATACCGAAATTTTGAGGAAATGCAACTGTTTTATACATATTTTTATTACAGATAGCAAAATATATGAAAATTAAGGATTGCTCCGAAGTGTATACTGCAATTATACATGAAAAATATGCTTTTGAGGTATGGAACACTCTGCCATAAACTCAAAAGTTGTTGCGTTTTAAGAAATTTAATTGTATATTATTTCATATATTCTGAAAGAAACACAGAAGAGTGCGAATAATTATCCATTTCCGATACACTGAAAATCGGCTAATAACCGGATGAATTATGAACGGTATGTAAAATCTTCCCCATATAATTGACATTAGAAAGCGAACTGCCTATAATTGCTTGAAAAGTGGGTTCGTATTGATTGGTATTTTACCATTTATGAAATCGAGGTTTTTAAGATGAAAAAACTATTTTACGGCGGCAAGATCCTCACGATGGAGGATCCTTTGTATGCAGACGCTGTACTGGTAGAAAACGGATTTATATTGGCGATCGGTTCGGAAGAGCGGCTGCGTGGGATCGCTCCGGACTGTGAGCAGATCGATCTGCATGGTGCGACGATGATGCCGGGCTTTATCGACGCACACAGCCATTTTTTCCAGGTTGCAACTTCTATGCTGCAGGTATCTGTAAATGGAGTGAACTCCGTTGACCAGATTGAACAGCGGATCAAAACATATGTTGCGGATAATCAAATCGCCCCCGGTCAGTGGATCCATGCACGGGATTATGACAATACTTTGATGCCTGGGTTCGGCAATCCCACATTGGAGCAGTTGGATGCGTTTGCTCCCAATAATCCTCTGGTACTCTATCATCGCTCCGGACATATGGGGCTGATGAATTCCGCAGCTCTGGAAAAGCTGGGAATTACGGCAGACACGGTCGCACCGGAGGGCGGAGAGAGTACCAGAGGATTAT